>NZ_JBHTJA010000105.1:0-22829 GCF_042675525.1 Actinomadura sediminis | reverse complement strand
GTCCCGCCGCGGCGCCCCCGGCCCCGGCGTCCGCCGGACGGGGCTGACCGGGCATCCGCCCCGCGCCGCCGGGCGCGCAGCCGGGGGCGGTCCGCAGCACCGCCGCCCGCGACGCGGACCGACCCGGCCGAGCCGGTCCCGGGCGGCGTTCACGCCCCCGGCGCGGGGCGCAGGAGGGCCTCCTGGGCGATGGACGCCACGAGCGTGCCGTCCGCCGTGTGCAGTGTTCCGCGCGCCAGGCCGCGGGCGCCGTGGTTCGTCACCGGATCCACCGAGTACAGCAGCCACCGGTCGACGCGCGGCGGCCGGTGGAACCACACCGCGTGGTCCAGCGTGACGGCCGTCGCGAGCTCGCGCGGGGAGCCCGGGGCGCGGGCGCTGCTCACCACCCCCATGTCCGTCAGGTAGGCGATGAGGCACGCGTGCAGGGCCGGATCGTCCCCGACGGGCTCGGACGCGCGGATCCAGAAGGGGTGCGGGAGCCGGAACTCGCCCTCGGCGGGCGGGGTCACCACCCGGATGTCGAACCCCACCGGATGCCTGAAGAACGCGGGCAGCTCCGCGCGCGGCAGCGTCTCGGGCGCGGGCGTCCCGGACGGCGCCTCCGGCTGCCAGTCGAACCCGTCCTCCGGCTCGTGGAAGGACGCGATCAGTTCCAGGATCGGCTTGCCGCCCTGGCTCGCCGTCACGTGCCGCGTCGAGAACGAGCGCCCGTCCCGGGTCCGGGCGACGTCGAGCGCCAGCGGCTCGTCCGGCACGCCCGGCCGGATGAAGTAGGCGTGCAGCGAGTGCGGCGGGCGCCCGCCCGCGGTCAGGCACGCGGCCCGCAGGCTCTGCCCGGCGACCTGGCCGCCGAACAGCCGCGGCCGTCCCACCGACGGCGCGGTGGCCAGGAACGAGTCCTCGCCGAGCGCCGTCAGCTCGAACAGCCGCGTGATGTCGTGCGGAACCCCGTCGCTCATGAGCGCACCCTCCTGCCGGACCGGATGGCGCGACCCTATCCGCGCCGGTTTCGAAACGGGCATCCGGGGCGGAACCCCTACCGGGAGGGGACGGCCTTCATGCGGTGACGGGGCGCCGCCCTATGATCGCGTCGGGTACGGGGGAGCGCCCGGGGGTATGGCGCCCGTCCCGGCGAGGAGATGAGAGAGGTAATGGCTGATATCACCGAGGCGCCCGAATGGTCCGCGCTGGCCGAGCATCAGGCCGCGCTGGCCGGGCGGCACCTGCGCGAGCTGTTCGCGGACGACCCGGGGCGCGCCGACCGCATGACCGTGACCGCGGGCGACCTGCACCTGGACTACTCCAAGCACCGGGTCACCGACGAGACGATCGGGCTGCTGACGGCCCTCGCCGAACGCGCGGGGCTGCGCGAGCGGATCCACGCGATGTTCGCGGGGGAGCACATCAACGTCAGCGAGGACCGGGCCGTCCTGCACACCGCGCTGCGGCTGCCGCCCGGCGCCGAGCTGACCGTGGACGGCCAGGACGTCGCGGGGGACGTGCACGCCGTCCTGGACAAGATGGCCGACTTCGCCGGGCAGGTGCGCGCGGGGGAGTGGACGGGGTTCACCGGCGAGCGGATCCGGACGGTCGTCAACATCGGCATCGGCGGGTCCGACCTCGGCCCCGCGATGGCCTACGAGGCCCTCCGCGACTACGCGGACGCGGGCATCTCGTGCAGGTTCGTGTCGAACGTGGACCCGGCCGACGTCGGCACCGCCCTCGCGGACCTCGATCCCGCGACGACGCTGTTCGTCATCAGCTCCAAGACGTTCGGGACGCTGGAGACCCTCACCAACGCCAAGGTCGCGCGGAGCTGGCTCGTCGACCGGCTCGGCGACGAGGCGGCCGTGTCGCGGCACTTCGTCGCGGTCTCCACCAACGCCGAGCGGGTCGCCGAGTTCGGCATCGACACCGCCAACATGTTCGGCTTCTGGGACTGGGTGGGCGGCCGCTACTCCCTCGACTCCGCGATCGGCCTGTCGCTGATGATCGCGATCGGGAGCGAGGCGTTCCGCGAGATGCTCGCCGGGTTCCGGGAGATCGACGAGCACTTCCGCGCGGCGCCGCTCGACGCGAACATGCCCGTCCTGATGGGCCTGCTCGGCGTCTGGTACACCGACTTCTTCGGCGCCCAGACCCGCGCCGTGCTGCCCTACAGCCAGCGGCTGTCCCGGTTCCCCGCGTACCTGCAGCAGCTCACGATGGAGTCCAACGGCAAGTCGGTGCGGGCCGACGGCGCCCCGGTCGTCGCGCAGACGGGCGCGATCTTCTGGGGCGAGCCCGGGACGAACGGGCAGCACGCCTTCTACCAGTTGCTCCATCAGGGCACCCGGCTCGTGCCCGCCGACTTCATCGGCTTCGCCGAGCCGTTCGAGGACCACGCCGCCGACGGCCCGGGCATGCACGACCTGCTGACCGCGAACATGCTCGCCCAGACGTCCGCCCTCGCGTTCGGCAGGACGGCCGAGGAGATCGCCGCCGAGGGGACGCCCGCCGCGATCGTCCCGCACAGGGTCATGCCGGGGAACCGGCCCACCAGCACCATCCTGGTGCCGAAGCTGACCCCGAAGACCCTCGGGGAGCTGATCGCCCTGTACGAGCACGTCGTGTTCGTCGAGGGCACGATCTGGGGCATCGACTCCTTCGACCAGTGGGGCGTCGAGCTCGGCAAGGTCATGGCGCAGGACCTCACGCCCGCGCTGACGTCCGCCGAGCCGCCGTCCGGCGCGCCGGACCCGTCGACGGCGGCGCTCGTCCGCCGCTACCGGGAACTGCGCGGCCGCGCGGTCTGACCGCGGACGCCGTACGGGAACGGGAACGGGGCCGCCGGACGTCCGGCGGCCCCGTTCCCGTGTCGTCGTGCGGTCAGGCCCGGCCGCCGGAGGCGAGCCCCCCGGCCCAGCCCTCCGACTCCAGGACGGCGCGAAGCTCGGAGTAGGAGATGAAGCCGTCGAAGTTCGTGTCGGCCTGCTCGAACCGGTGCTGCGTCTCGGCCCGCGTCCAGGCGAGCCCGAGGTGCTCCAGGACGAGCGTGAACTCCATCAGATCGAGCTTGTCGTCACCGCCGAGGTCCGCCCGCGTGAACACGGCGTGAAGATCGTCCTCGGTCGGCTTGGTCGTCATCTCGCTCCTCGTCTGGTCCGATGTGCCCGCATCATGCCATAGGTGCGAGCCGGTCCCCATGAGAAACGCCGCCGCCGGACCTCCGGTTCCACGGGGCCCGGTCGCGGACGACCCTCCGGTCCGTTCCGGACCGCCTCAATCCTCACGCACCGCCGGTCAGCTCCGGGACCCGATGCCGGTACCGGGCCAGCAGCGCGGCGTTGACCTCGTCGCCGCCCGGCACGTTCGCGCTCGTCCAGCGCGGCAGGTCCACCCCTCGCGCCGCCGCGAGATCGTCCAGGTCGGCCAGGACGCGGGCCCACGTGTACGCCGCCAGGACCGTCGACACCGCCGCCGTCCGCGGCCGCTCCGCCGGGTGCAGGACGTCGCCCGGCGGCACCCGCGTGTCCAGGACGAGCGTCGCGTGGTCGGCGAGGGTCGTGTCCGTCCGGGCCGCCGCGCTCCGCGACGCCCGCGCCGACGTGACCGCGATCACCGGGACGTCCCGGGCCGCGCACTCCCGCGCCACCTCCACCGGGTACGGGTTGCGGCCGCTGGTGGAGAACACCACCGCGACGTCCGGCGGCGCGGGCGCGGCCTCCTTCACCACGGCCCGTCCCACTCCGTGCTCCCGCTCGACGCGGGTGCTGCGCAGCGCGTCGTCCAGCGGGAACACGCCGGGGTCGAACACCGGGCGGACGGCGGCGAGGCCGCCCGCCCGGTAGAACGTCTCGCACACCATCGCCAGGGAGTGCCCCGCCCCGGCGACGTGCACGATGCCGTCGGCCTCGATCGCCGCCAGCAGCAGCCCGGCGGCCTCCCCGATCGCCGGGCCGGCGGCGTCGTCCAGATCGTCGAGCAGCGTCCGCACCCGGTCGGGGAGCCGGCCGGGGAGGTTCGCCGGGGCGGACGCCGGCGTCGACGGGTCAGGCATCGGGAACGGCCTCCTTCAGCGCGCGCGCCAGCTCGTCCCGGCCGGACGCCGCGCGGAGCCGGTCGGCCAGACCGCCCGACAGCGCGCGCGCCAGCCCGGACAGCGTGCCGACGTGCACGTCGGGGTCGGGTGTGCAGAACGCGAGCAGCAGATCCACGGGGTCGTTGTCGGGGTGGCCGAACTCGACCGGCTCGGCGAGCCGGGTCGCCCCGACGCCGACGGCCAGCCCGCCCTCCTCCGGGCGGGCGTGCACCAGCGCCAGGCCCTTCGTCAGCACGATGTACGGGCCGTTGTCCTCGACCACCCGCACGCACGCGTCCGGGTACCCCTCGCCGGCGGCGCCCGCCTCGACCAGCCCGGAGGCCGCCGCGCGGACGGCCTCCCGCCAGTCGCGGGCGGCGACCCCGTCGGCCGCGGCGATGATCGGCGCGGGAATGGGCGCGGAATCGGTCACGCCAGCCACCCCTGCTCGCCGAGCCGGTCCCGCAGCTGCGCCTCGAGGCCGTCCTTGTCCAGGAAGTCGCTGATCGTGATCACCACCGGGGCGAGGTCGGCGATCTCCTCGGTGTGCATGCCCTGCCCGATGACCACGTCCGGGCTCATGCCGCGCGCGGTGGACACGTCGGTGTTCTCCACGCGGGCGTCCACGCCGATCGAGCGCAGCGCGTCCTCGGCGGTCATCTTCAGCATCAGGCTGGACCCCATCCCGACCCCGCACACCGCGAGGATCTCCAGTTGCCGGTCCAATGCCATGTCGTTTCTCCTTGTCGATTGGTCGGGCCGCGTCGATTGGTCGGGCCGCGGCTCGTCAGGACTTATCGGTCGAGACGGGCCCGCCGGTCTTCTCCGGGCCGTCCGTGCCGCCGTCCGTGCCATCGTCCGTGCCGCCGTCCGTGCTGCCGTCCGTGCCGCCGTTCTCGTCGCCGTCCGCGACCTCGGCCGCCGCGCGGCGCTTCTCCCCGCGGTGGACGAGCAGCAGCGACGCGACGGTCGCGGCGAGCGCCACGACGGGCACCAGCCACACCGTGCCGGTGCCGAGCACCGGGTCGGCGGCCTTCAGCAGCCACGCGATCGCGTACCAGTCCGGGTCGGCCAGGGTGGCCAGCTCCGGCGCGGTCTTCTCGAACAGACCCCACGTCACGGCCTGCCCGATCGCCAGGATCAGGCCGCTGACCACGCCGCCGAGGACGGCGCCGCGCCATCCCGCCACGACGTTGCCGAACAGCCCGGCCGCGCCGCCCACGAAGAACAGCATGATCATGGGCGGGACGAGCGTGAACCAGCCGGCCGCGGCGAAGACGCCCAGGCAGGCCAGGAACACCACGGTGGACGCCACGAAGCCGAGCATGACGGCGGTCGGCGCCACGGGGAAGACGGTCGGCGCGTCCAGCGCGGGCCGGGTGCCCGGGATGACCCGGTCGCTGAACCCCTTGAACGCCGGGACGATCTCGCCGAGGAACATCCGCACGCCGAACAGCAGGATCGCGATGCCGCCCGCGAACCGCAGGCCGACGAGCAGCGCCCACACCCACGGCGACAGCTTGGCGTCCATGGCGGCGGCGGCCTCGCCGACCACCCGGTCGTCGGCGAGCGCGACGCCGATGAGCATGATCACGCAGATGATCAGCGCGGTGCTGACGTTGACGTCCTTGAAGAACGAGAGCTGCCGCGGCAGCTTCAGCTTCTCGGTGTCGTGCTTCTCCCGGCTGCCCAGCGGCCGCGCGGCGTAGCCGGTGATCAGCGCGGCCAGCGAGCTGGTGTGCGCGAAGCCGAACCGGTCGTCCGGCATGACGCGGCGCATCAGCGGGCGCATCCACAGCGGCTGCAGCGTCCAGTAGGCGGCGACGAACCCGGCGCCGCACAGGACGAGCGTGAGCTGGTTGGAGCCGGGCGCGACCGTCACCAGCGACGCCACGGTGACCGTGCTGATCCAGAACATCAGGTGGCCGGTGAGGTAGAGGTACCGGGCCGCCGGGAAGACCCGCACGATCACGACGTGCAGCAGGAACGCCACCGTGATCACCAGGGCGATCGTGCCGCCCTGGTCCTGCAGGAACCCGTCCAGCGTGCGGTCCGCCTTCGGCGGGTCGGTGTTCATCGCGCTCGCCAGCACGGTCTGGAAGCTGGTGAGCCCGCCGCTGAAGATCTCGATGCCGATGAAGAGGATCACCACGCCGATCGTCGCGCGCAGCGCGCCGGCGAACACGTCCTCGAATCGTTTGCGCTGCAGGATCAGCCCGATGAGCGTGATGAGCCCGATGAGGATGGGCACCTGGCCGAACACGTTGTCGGCCAGGAACGTGAGGATGTCCTTGATGACGTCCATGGGTGAGATCGCCTCACTTCTCGGGGGTGGGTGGTGCGCTGTCGCCCCCGTCAGCGCGGGTGGCCGGTCCCGGGCGGGGCCCGGGGGACGCCGGTCGGTCGTGGTGGGTGCGTCGCATCTCGTGGGGTGTCGGTGGGTCGGCCGGTCGCGGCGGTCCGGGACCGGCGGTCGGTCAGTGGGCGGGCGGCCGCAGGTCGAGCTCCAGCCGGTAGCGGTCGCCGCGGTAGACCGACCGGACGTACTCCAGCGGCCTGCCCTCGGCGTCGCGGGTGACCCGCTCGAACAGGAACGCCGGCATGTGCACCGGCACGCCCAGCTCGGCGGCCTCCTCCTCGGTGGTGACGGTCGGCTCGATCGTCTCGGTGCCCGAGGCGATCACGACGCCGTCGGCGCGCAGCAGCTCGTAGAACGAGCCGCCTTCGAGGTCCTGGCGCCGCAGGTCCGGCAGCAGCGCCCGCGGCAGGTACAGCGTCTCGATGGCCATCGTGGCGCCGTCCGCGAGCCGCAGCCGCCGAATGGTAAATACCTCTTCGGCGGGTGACAGGGCCAGGCGGCGGCCGATCCGCGCCCCCGCGGTCTCGGTGCGAAACGACAGCACCCGGCCCCCCGGCCGCATCCCGCGCCGGATCATGTCCTCGGTGAACGAGCTCATCGTCAGCGGCACGGCGATCCGCGGCTCGGCGACGTAGGTTCCGCTGCCGTGCCTGCGGTCCAATCGCCCCTCGGTCACAAGGCCGTCGATGGCCTGCCGCAACGTGGGGCGGGACACGCCGAGTTCGGTCGCCAGCCGGCGCTCGGACGGCAGCGCCTCACCGACGTCGAGCCCGTCCAGCATCTCCAGCAGCCGCTGCCGCACGGCCTGCCGTTTCGTGTGCCCGGTCCGGGCCTCACCGGCGGAACGCAACGGTCCGACCTCCTGCTCCATCCCTGTCGTGTCGCCACACGTTATGTCCCTTCGCTCGAACTGGTCAATACCACTTTGTCGATGTTTGCCGTGGCGGGCGGTCCCCGCCACGGTTTACGGTCGCCCCGATCGTCGGAACAACCGCGGAGGGCCGCGCGCGGGGCGCGCGGCGAGGAAGGCAGCGAGATGAGAAGAGTCGTGCGGGGCGCCCTGGCGGTGGCGTCGCCCCTGGTCCTGGCGGCGACGCTGTGCGCCGCCCCGGCCGAGGCGAGCGGACCGCCCTGGGCCCGGGACGGGTGGCGGCTGGTCGCCGCCGAGTCGTTCGACCGGCACCTCGACAGCAGGCGGCACCCCTGGTTCCGGGACGGCGACGGCCCGTCGAGTCCCTACAACGTCGACATGTACGACAACGACGGCGCCTACTTCGACACCGTCGGCGGCCCGGCGTTCCGCGAGCAGCTCACGAAGATGGAGACCTACCGGCAGTCGTTCACGTTCGGCAGGCGCGGCTGGCTGACGGCCGAGCTCGCGGCCCGCGACGCCGACGGCGACGGCCGTCCCGACGACCCGCCGACGCTCACCTCCGGGAAGGGCGTCGCGCGGATGGAGGAGCCGGCCCACCAGGCCGGCGTCGTGATCCGCTCCACCCGCGACCTGCCCGCCGAGTACCGCGTGGAGATGACGCTGCGCGGCCTCGAGTTCGGCGGCCAGCGGAACGGGGTGTGGGACTACCCGGACGGCCGGATCAACGGCTACTCGCCCGAGGGCTGCAAGACGAACTTCCCCTGGGCGTCCGGCGGGGACTTCTCCCGCCCCGAGTGCGAGTGGGCGGACGTCCGCACCGACTCCAACGGCTTCTACTACATGTCGATCATGGACTACGAGCGGGTCGCGCCGCACAACAACGTGTTCATCCACGCGCACCGCAAGGTCGCCATGGACGGCTACAACCGGTACAAGTACACCAAGTCGGGGCTGCGGTACTGCAACCCGGCGACCGGCGAGTACGAGCCGTACACGGCCGGCACCGGCAACGGCGTCAACGCGCTGTTCATGACCGACGACCGCAGGTACGCCACGATGCCCGGCACCGAGTACCTGATGGAGAGCGAGTGCGGGTTCGCCAAGGGCGGCGCGATCGTCTCGGCCGTCGACATGCGGCCCGAGCTGCTGCCCGAGCGGCCCTACCGGTTCGCGATCGAGCGGCGCGACGGCGCGTACACGATGGAGATCTCGGGCGTCTTCGCCCACGTCGGCCAGGCCACCTTCCGCTACACCCGCGCGTTCGTCGAGGACGGGGAGCCCATCTGGCACTACAACCAGAAGCCGGAGGAGTACGACGGCCGGTTCAACGCCGACTGGACATGGCAGGGGCCGGGCGGCACCCTCGTCGACCGCGACACCTGGCCCGCCGGGTCCGCCTACCCCGACCGGTTCATGATCGGTGATCCGCACATGAACTTCTACGAGGGCGGCGCGAAGGTGGACGACGTCCGCCTCTACGTCCCGGGCGACTAGAACCGCGCCGCACGTCCGCGCAGGCCGGGCATCGCCTATATCGTGGGCCCCATGACGGCGGGACCATGCATCGCGGGGGCCCCGGGTACCGGAAGACCGCGGGATCGCGGCGCCGCGGCCCCGCGCCGGGGAGCCTCGTGATCCCCCCGGCCCTCGAACCGGACGCGCCGGGCCGGCCGCCGGAGCCGTCCCTCGCCGACCCGTGCGACGCGCGGGAACCGGCGGGGGAACGGCTGCACGGCGGCGGGCCCGGCCCCGGCCTGGACGTGTTCCTGTCCGGCCGGGTCTTCATGGACATGATCTTCACCGGGCTGCCCGGGCTGCCGCCGCCCGGCACCGAGATCGTCACCGACGGGCTCGGCTCGGCGCCCGGCGGCGTCGCGAACATCGCGGTCGCGATGAGCCGGCTCGGCCTGCGGGTCGGCCTCGCCGCGCCGTTCGGCGACGACATGTTCGGCGCCTACCTGTGGCGGACGCTCGCCGAGCAGGAGGGCGTCGACCTGCGGGCGTCCCGCCGCGTCCCCGGCTGGTCGACGCCGGTCACGGTCTCGATGGCCTACGACTCCGACCGCAGCATGGTGACGTTCGCGCGTCCCGTCCCGCCGCAGGCCGAGGAACCGCCGGGCGGCGCCCCGCCGGACGCCCGCGCCTGCTTCATCGACGTCGACCGGCCCGTCCCGGCGTGGGCGGCGGGAGCCCGCGAACGCGGCGCGCTGATCTTCGCCGACCTCGGGTGGGACCCCACCGGCGCATGGTCCGCCGAGGTCCTCGACCGGCTCGCGCACGTCGACGTGTTCCTGCCGAACGCCGCCGAGGCGATGGCCTACACCCGCACCGCCGACCCGGCGTCCGCCGCCGAGGCGCTCGCCGAGCGCGCGCCCGTCGTGGTCGTCAAGTGCGGTGCGGACGGCGCCATCGCGCTGGACCGCACCACGGGGGAGCGTGCGCAGGCCCCGGCCCTGCCCGTCCGGGCGCTGGACGCCACCGGCGCGGGGGACGTGTTCGCGGCCGGGTTCGTCTTCGGGACGCTCGCGGGGCTGCCGCTGACGGAGCGGCTGCGGTTCGCGAACCTGTGCGCCGGGCTGTCGGTCCGGCACCGCAGCGGGTCGCTCGGCTCGCCGTGCTGGGGGGAGATCGCGGCGTTCGGCGAGTCGGGGGAGGTGCCCGACTCGGTCCTGGCCGACTACGCGTTCGTGATCCCGTTCGTCCCGGAGATGGCGGAGAACTCGGTGGTCCGCGCCGAGCCGACCCTCCGCACGGAGCGGTAGCGGCCGGTCACGCGGTAGCGGCCGGTCACGCGGAGGCGACCGGCGGGCGGGTCGCGCGGTACTCCTGCGGGCTGACGCCGTGCTCCCGCTTGAACGCGGTGCTGAGCGCGAACGCGGTGCCGTAGCCGACGCGCCGCGCCACCGTCTCGAGCGTCGCGTCGCTCTCCCGCAGCAGGTCGGCGGCCTGCGCGAGGCGCAGGCCCGTCAGGTAGGACATCGGGGGCTCGCCGAGCAGCCGCCCGAACCGCTGGGCCAGCGCGGCGCGGGACACCCCGACGCGGGCGGCGAGGCCGGCGACCGTCCACGGGTGCGCCGGGTCGTCGTGGAGCAGCCGCAGGGCCGGCCCCACCACCGGGTCGCCGTGCGCGAGGTACCAGCCGGGCCGCTCCGCCCCGTCCCGCGCGAACCACGCGCGCAGCGCCGCGATGAGCAGCAGGTCCAGCAGCCGGTCGAGGACGACGTCCTGGCCGGGCTCGTCCTTGCCGATCTCCTCGCCCAGCAGGCCGACCAGCGGCGAGTTCCAGGTGCCGCCGCGGACGATCGCGAGCTGCGGCAGCGCGGCCAGCAGCCGGCGCGTCACGGCCCCGCGCATCTGGTAGGTGCCGACCAGCATGACCGTCCGCCCGTCCGGGGCGTTCCCCCACGCGCGCACCCCGAGGTCCATCGCCTCCGACAGGCTCGTGCCGTCGGGCGTCGTGCAGCGCTGACCGGGATGGATGACGATCTGCGGCGGGGTCGCCGGGTCGTCCGCCATCGTGTACGGCTCCGGGCCCTTCACGAGCAGGACGTCCCCGGCCCGGACGGCCCGCGGGCCGCCGCCGTCGGGCAGCACCCACGCGTCGTCCCTGATCATCGCGACGAGGGTCAGCGGCGCCTCGTCGCGGATCCGCACCGACCACGGCGGGTCCAGCGTCGCGCGGAGCAGGAACGCCCCGCGCGCCCGGGGGCCGTCGAGGAGATCGGTGAGCGCGTCCACCCCGTCAGCGTAGACGCTCGCGAATGCCGGCGAGCTTCTCGACGATGGTGGCCGGGGGCGCCCCCCGATTGACTTCAGGACATGACGAACACCGGAACGAACACCGCCGCGGGCACCACCGGAACGACGATCGACACGGGCCTCACGCTCGTCACGGGCGGCACCGGCAAGACCGGCCGCCGCGTCGTGGAGCGGCTCGAGGCCATGGACGTGCCCGTCCGGATGGGCTCCCGCTCGGCGGACCCGGCCTTCGACTGGACGGACGAGGCCGGCTGGCCGCGGGTCCTGCGGGGCGTCGACGCCGTCTACCTCGCGTTCGCCCCCGATCTGGCCGTCCCGGGCGCGCCCGACGTCATCCGCGCGTTCACGGCGGCGGCGCGGGCCGCGGGCGTGCGGCGGGTGGTCCTGCTGTCGGGACGCGGCGAGGAGGAGGCCGTCGAATGCGAGCGGGTCGTCCGCGACTCGGGGCTGGAGTGGACGGTCGTCCGCGCGAGCTGGTTCGCGCAGAACTTCAGCGAGGACTACCTCCTCGACCCCGTCCGCGCGGGCGAGGTCGTCCTCCCGGCGGGCGACGTGCCGGAGCCGTTCGCGGACGCCGACGACATCGCCGACGTCGCGGTAGCGGCGCTCACGGCGGACGGGCACGCGGGAGAGGTGTACGAGGTGACGGGGCCGCGCGCGCTGTCCTTCCCGGAGGCGGTCGCGGAGATCGGCCGCGCGGCCCGGCGCGACATCGCCTACGTGCGGGTCGGCGTGGACGACTACGCCGCCGCGGTGCAGGAGCACGGCGTGCCCGGCGACGTCGCCGCACTGCTGACGTACCTGTTCGGCACGGTCCTGGACGGCCGCAACAGCGCGCCCGCCGACGGCGTGCGGCGCGCGCTCGGCCGCGAGCCCCGCGACTTCGCCGAGTACGCCCGCGAGACCGCCGCCAGCGGCATCTGGAACGGTTGAGCCCCGCGGGCCCGGCCCCGGCAGACCGGCCCCGGCCGGCCGGGGGCCGGGCCCGGCCGGCCGCCCCCGCCGAACGCCTTCATCACCGATCGGAGACCGACCATGAAATCCCTGTTCACCATGATCTTCGCCGCGCTGTCCCTCGTGGCGGCGGCCGGCATGGCCGGAACGTTCTTCGGGTTCTCCACCGGTGTCATGCCGGGGCTGAACGCGGCGCGGCCGTCCTCCGCGATCGACGCCATGCAGGGCGTCAACCAGAAGATCCAGAACCCGCTGTTCGTCGCCATGTTCGTGATGACGCCGGTCATCGCGGTCGTGGCCGCGATCCTGCTGCTGACGCTCGACCAGAAGGCGGCGGCCGTCCTGTTCTTCGTCGCCGCCGGGGTGTACGTCCTCGGCGCGCTGTTCCCGAGCTTCGCCGTGAACATCCCGCTGAACGAGGCGCTGGACAAGGCCGGGATCCCCGCGGACCCGGCCGAGGCCGCGCGCGTCTGGGCCGACTACTCCGGCCGCTGGACGACCTGGAACACCGTCCGGGCGATCGCCGGCTGGGCGAGCGTGCTGGCGATGGCCGCCGGGGCGTACCTCTGGGGCCGGGACGCCTGACGCCGCCTACGATCACGTCATGAGCGGTCTCTACGCCATCAGCGACCTGCACGTGGCATTCCCCGACAACCGCGCGTTCGTGGAGGGGCTGCGCCCCGAGTCCGGCGGCGACTGGCTGATCGTGGCCGGGGACGTCGCCGAGCGCTTCGACGACGTCGAGTGGACGCTGCGCACCCTGGCCGGGCGGTTCGGGAAGGTGATCTGGACGCCCGGCAACCACGAACTCTGGACGGTCAAGGACGATCCCGTGGCGCTGCGCGGGGAGGCCCGCTACCGCCGCCTGGTGGACATGTGCCGCGGCCTCGGCGTCGCCACCCCCGAGGACCCCTTCCCCGTGTGGACGGGCGACGGCGGCCCGGTGACGGTCGCGCCGCTGTTCGTCCTGTACGACTACACGTTCCGGCCGGACGGCGCCTCCACCAAGAAGGAGGCCCTGGAGATCGCGCACGAGGCGGGCGTCGTGTGCACCGACGAGATCTACCTCCACCCCGACCCGCACCCCACCCGGGACGCCTGGTGCGACGCCCGCATCGCCTACACCGAGCGCCGGATGGCGGAGCTGGAACCCGGCACCCGGACCGTGCTCGTCAACCACTGGCCGCTGATCCGCGAACCGACCCGCGTGCTCTGGTACCCGGAGTTCGCGCAGTGGTGCGGCAGCGAGCGCACCGCCGACTGGCACGTCCGGTTCGGGGCGGTGTCGGTGGTGTACGGGCACCTGCACATCCCCCGGACGATCTGGGCGGACGGCGTCCCGCACGTCGAGGTGTCGGTCGGCTACCCGCGCGAGTGGCGGCGGCACCGGGAGACGCCGCCCGGCCCGCGCCGCGTCCTCCCCCCGCCCGCGGAGGACGCCGGCTAGGCCCGGTCCGGGCCGGTCGCGCCCGGCGCGGCCCCCGCGCCGTCGAGGCCGTCCGCGCGGGGCGCGACGCCCCAGGCGGCGAGCGCCAGCAGCCGGTCGGCCGCCGCGGGCTCCTGCTCGGTCACCGTCGCGATGGCTCCCGCGAGCCGCAGCACGTCGGCGAAGTCGGCGCCCGGGGCGACGTCGCCCGCCTGCTGCGCGCGGGCGAACAGCCGCTGGCCCGCGGCGCGCATCGCCCGCGAGGAGTCGAGCAGCGCCGACCGCTCGTCCCGCAGCGACACCACCGCCGACGCGGCCAGCCCGCGGAACACCGTGACCTGCGCGATGAACGCGCGGAGCCACGCGAGCAGGGCGTCGCCCGGGGCTCGCGAGTCCGCCAGCTCCCGGGCGCGCGCCGCGAGGTCGTCGTAGGCGCCCGCGAGGAGCGCCTCGAGGAGGTCCTGGCGGGTGGGGAAGTGCCGGTACAGGGTCCCGATGCCGACCTCGGCGCGCCGCGCGACGGCCTCCAGCGACGCGCCCGCGCCCTCCCGCTGGAACACCTCGCGGGCCGCGGCGAGCAGCCGCGCGCGGTTGCGGCGCACGTCGGAGCGCTCCGCGCGGGGGCGGGGCCGGGACGTGCCGTCGCTGGTCACCTTGGGTCCGCTGTCCTTTCGGCATGGGTGCGGTCGCGGCCGTTCCCACGGTTTGGAACGGTCCTTCGATACTATCCGCGCCCCGCCCGGATCATGCGTCCGCCCAGTTCAACGTGTACGTCAAGGGTGCGGCCCGGCGCCGGAGGGCGGCCCCGGGGACGGCCGCGGGCCGGGCCGGCGGGGACGCTGGACGTCCCGCGCCGGGCCCGGCCCGCGGCCGCGCTCAGGAGCCGTCCGGCGCGACCGGGAGGTACACGCGCCCCCCGGCGGCCTTGAACTCGCCCGCCTTCTCCCGCATCCCGGCGGCGATCGCCTCGTCGCCGTCCAGCCCGCGTTCGTCGGCGTACCGCCGGACGTCCCGGGTGATCTTCATCGAGCAGAAGTGCGGGCCGCACATCGAGCAGAAGTGCGCGGTCTTCGCCGGGGCCGCCGGCAGCGTCGCGTCGTGGAAGGCGCGCGCGGTGTCGGGGTCCAGCGACAGGTTGAACTGGTCCTCCCAGCGGAAGTCGAACCGGGCGTCCGACAGCGCGTCGTCCCACGCCTGCGCGCCGGGATGGCCCTTGGCGACGTCCGCGGCGTGCGCGGCGATCTTGTAGGCGATGACGCCCGCCTTGACGTCGTCGCGGTCGGGCAGCCCGAGATGCTCCTTCGGGGTGACGTAGCAGAGCATCGCGGTGCCGTGCCAGCCGATCATCGCGGCGCCGATCGCCGAGGTGATGTGGTCGTAGCCGGGCGCGATGTCGGTGGTCAGCGGCCCGAGCGTGTAGAACGGGGCGCCGTCGCACCACTCCTGCTGCAGGTCGACGTTCTCCTTGATCTTGTGCATCGGGACGTGCCCGGGGCCCTCGTTCATGACCTGGTTGTCGTACTCGGCCGCGATCCGCGTCAGCTCGCCCTGGGTGCGCAGCTCCGCGAACTGCGCCTCGTCGTTGGCGTCGGCGATCGAGCCGGGCCGCAGCCCGTCCCCGAGCGACCACGTCACGTCGTAGGCCGCGAAGATCTCGCACAGCTCCCGGAAGTGCGTGTACAGGAAGTTCTCCTCGTGGTGCGCCAGGCACCACGCCGCCATGATCGACCCGCCGCGCGACACGATGCCGGTCTTGCGGCGCGCCGTCAGCGGGACGTACCGCAGCAGCACGCCCGCGTGGACGGTCATGTAGTCGACGCCCTGCTCCGCCTGCTCGATCACGGTGTCGCGGAAGACCTCCCAGGTCAGCTCGGCGGGGTCGCCGCCGACCTTCTCCACCGCCTGGTACAGCGGGACGGTCCCCACCGGGACGGGCGAGTTCCGCAGGATCCACTCGCGGGTGGTGTGGATGTCGCGGCCCGTCGACAGGTCCATGATCGTGTCGGCGCCCCAGCGGGTCGCCCACGTCATCTTCTCGACCTCGTCCTCGATCGAGGACGCCACCGCCGAGTTCCCGATGTTGGCGTTCACCTTCACCAGGAAGTTCCGGCCGATGATCATCGGTTCGATCTCGGGATGGTTGACGTTCGCCGGCAGCACCGCGCGGCCCGCCGCGAGCTCGTCCCGGACGAACTCCGGCGCGACGCCCTCGCGCAGCGCGACGAACTCCATCTCGGGGGTGATCTCCCCCCGGCGCGCGTAGGCGCGTTGCGTGACGGCCCCGCCGGACGCCCGGCGCGGCCGCCGCGCGGGGAACGCCGCGCCCTCGCGCAGCGGGTCGCCGGACCGGCGCCCGTCGTCCTCCGGGCGCGCGGAGCGCCCGTCGTAGGACTCGGTGTCGCCGCGCCCGGCGATCCACGCGTCCCGCAGGGGCGGCAGGCCCCGGCGGACGTCGGTCTCGAAGGCGGGATCGGTGTACGGCCCCGACGTGTCGTACAGGACGACGGCGTCGCCATTGGTCAGCGGAACCTCCCGCATCGGCACGCGCAGGTCGGGCCGGGAGCCCTGCAGGTACGTCTTGCGGGCGGCTGGAACCACGGATTCGTTCACGACTCGATGCTCTCCCTACGCCGGCATTACCCGGTCAGGTTCATGCGGTCAGCGGCCGTGCCAGCCGCTATCTCAGCCCGGTTCGCCGGGCCCCCGCGTCGGTCGTGATCGACGGTAACCCGCACCGCCCCGGTTGCCGCAACCGGGGCAGGTGGGGTAGACGCGCGCGTGCCGTCCCCGGTGACCGGGAACGGCACGCGCGTTCGGGCCGGTGACGGCCCGGGGGCCGCCGGCGTCCTACACCGCCGCCGGCGCGCGCCCCCTCAGTCGACGCCGGACCGTCAAGCCGGGCCCGTCAGATCAGCCCCTGGGCGAGCATCGCGTCGGCCACCCGCTCGAAGCCGGCGATGTTGGCGCCGACGACGTAGTCGCCGGGTACGCCGTACCGGTCGGCGGTCTCGAAGCAGGTGTCGTGGATGTCGCGCATGATCCGCGTCAGCTCGTTCTCCACCTGCGCGAACGTCCAGGACTCGCGGCCCGCGTTCTGCCGCATCTCCAGCGCGCTGACCGCGACGCCGCCCGCGTTCGCGGCCTTCCCCGGCCCGAACGCCACGCCGGCGTCCTGCAGGATGTGGACGGCCTCGGGCGTCGTCGGCATGTTCGCGCCCTCGGCGACGGCCTTGACCCCGTTGCGGACGAGGATGCGCGCGGACTCGGCGTCCAGCTCGTTCTGGGTCGCGGACGGCAGCGCGATGTCGGCCGGGACGTCCCAGACCCGCCCCGCCGGAACGAACCGCGCCGAGGCGCCGCGCATCTCGGCGTAGTCGGAGACGCGGCCCCGGTCGACCTCCTTGACGTGCTTGAGCAGGTCGAGGTCGATGCCCTTCTCGTCGACGACGTAGCCGCCCGAGTCGGACACGGTGATGACGTTCGCGCCGAGCGCCTGCGCCTTCTCGATCGAGTAGATGGCGACGTTGCCGGAGCCGGACACCACGACCTGCTGCCCGTCGAGGTCCTCGCCGCGCCGCTTCAGCATCTCGGCGGTGAACAGCACGCTGCCGTACCCGGTGGCCTCGGTGCGGCCCGCGGAGCCGCCCCAGCCCTGGCCCTTGCCGGTGAGGACGCCGGCCTCCCAGCGGTTGGTGACGCGCCGGTACTGGCCGAACAGGTAGCCGATCTCCCGCCCGCCGACGCCGATGTCGCCCGCCGGGACGTCGGTGTGCTCGCCCACGTGCCGGTACAGCTCGGTCATGAACGACTGGCAGAACCGCATGATCTCGTCGTCGGAGCGTCCGTGCGGGTCGAAGTCGCTGCCGCCCTTGCCCCCGCCGATGCCGAGCCCGGTGAGCGCGTTCTTGAAGATCTGCTCGAAGCCGAGGAACTTCACGATGCCGAGGTTCACCGTGGGGTGGAACCGCAGGCCGCCCTTGTAGGGGCCGAGCGCGCCGTTGAACTCGACGCGGAACCCGCGGTTGACGTGCACGCGGCCGGCGTCGTCCTGCCACGGCACGCGGAACATGATCTGCCGCTCGGGCTCGATCAGCCGCTCGATCAGCCGGCTCGCGCTCAGCCGCGGCCGCGCGGACAGCACGGCGGGCAGCGACTCGAGCACCTCGTGGACGGCCTGGTGGAACTCCGGCTCGCCGGGGTCGCGCCGCAGCACGCCGTCGTAGGTCTCCTCGAGCGCGGCCAGGACGTCGGGCGAGCCGGGCAGACGGGGGGACAGGGGCATGTGGTGGATCCTTTCGGCGAACGATGATCGTGCGGGTACGCCGGCGACCGGGACGTTCACCTCCCGCGGCCCCATTGCCGGGACGCCACGGCCTCAAGCGGTCTTCTCACTCTAAAACGTGATCGCCGGACGCAGGACGCTGCTAGACTGTCTCGTTTGCCAACATCTGCGCCGTCAGGGACATTCCACGGCGGTCCCGCGCTCAAACCCCGCGTTCCTCGTCCGGAGCGGCCCGGATGCGCGCCCGGCGGGCGGTCGGGGAAGATGGTCGCGTGGTGACCCTCTCCCGGCTCGGCGGACTCCCGAAGCGCCTCACGGGCGGGACGACCGCGGGCGGCGGGACCCTCGCGCGCGACGCGGTCCTCGCGCTGCCGCTGGCGGTGGTCGCGGTCGCCGCGGCCCTGCTCTGGCCGGGCGTGCGGTCCCTGGACGCCCCCGGCGCCGCGCTGCTCGTGGCCGCGCACGTCCCGCTGGCCGTCATCCGGCGCCGGCCCGCGCCCGGCCTCGCGGCGCTCGTCGTCCTGGCGGTCCCGTTCCACCTGCTGCAGTACCAGCACCACGCGCTCGTCCCCGCCGAGGTCGCCGCGCTGTTCGCCTACGCCGTGTTCGGCCGGCGCGCGCGGATCGTGCTCGGCGTGGTCGCGTCCCTGCTGCTGGTCTGCGTCGTCGGGATGGCGATGCGGGCCGGCGGGAGCAGCGTCCGGGAGCAGATCGCGGTGATCGAGGCCGTGGTCGCGGTGGTGATCGCGGTGCAGGTGTGGCGGTCGCACCGGGTCCGGCTCGCGGCGATCACCGAGCGGGCCGAGCGGGCCGAGCGCACCCGCGAGGAGGAGGCGCGGCGCCGCGTCGCCGAGGAGCGGCTGCGCATCGCCCGCGACCTGCACGACCTCCTCGCGCACAGCATCACCGTGATCGGGGTGCAGGCCGGCGCCGCCGCACACCTCGTCCGCGGGGACCGGCCGCTGGACCGCGAAGAGCTGGCCGATGCGCTCGCGTCGATCGCCGCGACGTGCCGGGACGCCCGCGTCGAGCTGCGCGGCACCCTGCAGGTCCTCCGCGGGACGGACGCGCCCGCGTCCGGGAAGCCGCCGGGGCTTGACGGGATCGGCGAGCTGGTGGCGGCCGCCCGCGCCGGCGGGATCCGGGTGACGTTCGCGGACGAGTCCGCGGGACCCGGCGGGGAACGCCCGTCGCCCGAGGTGGGCGTCGCGGCCTACCGGATCGTCCAGGAGGCGCTCACCAACGTCGTCAAGCACGCGGGCGCGGCGTCGGCGGACGTGAGCCTCACCCGTGCGGACGGCGCCCTGGTCGTCCGGGTGGCCGACGACGGACGCGGCTTCGCCGCGGGCCCGTCCGGGGGCTCCCCGGGAGGCCCGGACGGCGGCTCCTCCGGGTTCGGCGTGCTCGGGATGATCGAGCGCGCCCGCAGCGTCGGCGGGACGCTCGACGCCGGCCCCGCGCCCGGCGGCGGCTTCACCGTCACCGCGGTCCTTCCCGCGGACCGCGCGGCCGCCCCGCGCTGACCTCGGCCGACGCTCCGCGCGGCGTAACCGCGCTCACATGATCCGCGTCGGGGTCTTTCCAAGGTTGACCTGTAAGGTCAACATCGAGGCATGGGGGAGGCGAGCGCGCCGGTGAGCATGGAGACGGGGACGACGTCCGAGGCGGCCGAACGGGTCTTCACGGTGCCCAACCTGCTCAGCGCGGCGCGCCTCGTGGGCGTCCCGCTGTTCCTGTGGCTGGTCCTGATCGAGGCCGACTGGTGGGCGCTCGGCCTGCTGGTGGCGGCCGGGCTGTCGGACTGGCTGGACGGCAAGCTCGCGCGGGCGCTGAACCAGACGAGCAAGCTCGGCATGGTCCTGGACCCCGCCGCCGACCGGCTCTACATCCTCGCCACCCTCGTCGGGCTCACCATCCGCGAGATCATCCCGTTGTGGCTCGTGGTGCTGCTGATCGCGCGGGAGGCGGCGATCGTCCCGATCGCGCCGCTCATCCGGCGGCTCGGCTACAACGGGACGCTGCCGGTCCACTTCATCGGGAAGACGGCGACGTTCTGCCTGCTGTACGCGTTCCCGCTGCTGCTGCTGGGCGACCACGACGGCGGCGCCGCGACCGCCGCCAAGATCATCGGATGGTCCTTCGCGATCTGGGGGACGGCCCTCTACTGGTGGGCGGCCGTCCTGTACTGGGCGCAGACGCGGCGGCTCATCCGGGCGGGACGAGATCCGGACCCCGGCCCACCGGCCGGAGGCGCGTCCCCGGCCGGTGACCAGAAGGGAGCTGAAACCCCCCGATGAAGGCCGTCGTGATGGCGGGAGGCGAGGGGACGCGGCTGCGTCCGATGACCGCCAACCAGCCCAAACCCCTGCTCCCGCTCGTCAACCGGCCCATCATGGAGCACGTGCTGCGCCTGCTGAAGCGCCACGGGTTCACCGAGACCGTCGTCACCGTCCAGTTCCTGGCCGCCCTCATCCGCAACTACTTCGGCGACGGCGAGGAGCTCGGCATGTCGCTGAGCTACGCCACCGAGGAGATCCCGCTCGGCACCGCGGGCAGCGTCAAGAACGCGGAGGAGGCGCTGCGCGACGACCGCTTCCTGGTGATCTCCGGCGACGCGCTCACCGACATCGACCTCACCGACATGGTGCGCTTCCACGAACGCAACGGCGCGCTGGTCACCATCGGGCTCAAGCGGGTCCCGAACCCCCTGGAGTTCGGGATCATCATCGTGGACGACGAGGGCCGCGTGCAGCGGTTCCTGGAGAAGCCGACGTGGGGGCAGGTGTTCTCCGACACCGTCAACACCGGCATCTACGTCATGGAGCCGGAGGTCCTCGAGCACGTCGCGCCGGGGGAGTCGGTCGACTGGTCCGGCGACGTGTTCCCCAGGCTCCTCGCCGAGGGCGCGCCGCTGTTCGGGTACGTCGCCGACTGCTACTGGGAGGACGTCGGCACCCACGAGAGCTACCTGAAGGCGCAGGCCGACATGCTGTCGGGGCAGGTCGGGATCGACCTCGGCGGGTTCGAGATGTCGCCCGGGGTGTGGGTCGCCGAGGGCGCCGAGGTCGACGCCGAGGCCGTCCTGAAGGGCCCGCTCTACATCGGCGACTACGCGAAGGTCGAGGCGGGCGTCGAACTGCGCGAGTACACGGTCCTCGGCAGCAACGTGGTCGTGAAGGAGGGCGCGTTCCTGCACCGCGCGATCGTCCACGACAACGTGTTCGTCGCGCCCTCGACGAACCTGCGCGGGTGCGTGATCGGCAAGAACACCGACATCATGACGGGGGCACGAGTCGAGGAGGGCGCGGTCGTCGGCGACGAATGCGTCATCGAGGCCGAGGCGTACGTGTCCAGCGGCGTGAAGGTGTACCCGTTCAAGACGATCGAGGCCGGCGCCGTCGTCAACACCAGCGTCATCTGGGAGTCGCGGGGGCAGCGCAACCTGTTCGGGCCCCGGGGCGTGTCCGGCCTGATCAACGTGGAGATCACCCCCGAGCTCGCGGTGCGGCTCGCCAGCGCCTACGCGACCACCCTGAAGAAGGGCGCCACGGTCGTCACCGGACGGGACGTGTCCCGGGCCGCCCGCACGCTCAAGCGCGCGGTGATCAGCGCGCTGACGTCCAGCGCGATCAACGTGCGCGACCTGGAGGCCGCGCCGCTGACGGTCGCCCGGTTCGAGACCGGCCGCGCCGAGTCGGCGGGCGGCATCTACATCCGCACCACGCTCGGCGACCCGCAGGGCGTCGACATCCTCTTCCTGGACCCCGGCGGCGCCGACCTGTCGCAGGCCGCGCAGCGCAAGCTCGAGCGGGTGTTCGGCCGCCAGGAGTACCGGCGCGCGTTCCCCGGCGAGATCGCCGAGCTGACCTACCCGCCGCGCGTCGTGGAGACCTACACCCGCGAGCTGCTGCGCGGCGTCGACATCGGCGGCGTCCGCGAGGCCGGGCTGAAGATCGTCCTGGACTGCGCGGGCGGCGTGTCCTCGCTCGTCCTGCCCGCTCTGCTGGGGCAGATCGGCGTGGAGGTCCTCACCCGCAACCACGGCCTGGACGAGGCCAACCCGACCGAGACCCTCGCCGAGCGGATGCGCGACCTGGAGCGGCTCGGCGAGCTGGTGTCGTCGTCGCGGGCCGCGTTCGGCGTCCGGTTCGACCCGGTGGGGGAGCGGATCTCCCTGGTCGACGAGAACGGCGAGCTGGTCCCCGACGACCGCGCGCTGCTGGTCATGCTCGACCTGGTGGCCGCCGAGCGGCGCGGCGGCCGGGTCGCGCTGCCCGTCACCACGACCCGCGTCGCCGAGCAGGTGTGCCGGTTCCACGGCGTGCAGGTCGAGTGGACCTCCACGTCGCAGGACGTCCTCACCAAGGCCGCCGCCCGCCCCGGGGTGATCTTCGCGGGGGACGGCCGCGGCGGGTTCATCATGCCGGAGTTCAACGGCACCATGGACGGCATCGCGGCGTTCGTCCGGCTCGTCGGGCTCGTCGCCCGCACCCGGCTGACGCTCTCGCAGATCGACCGCCGCATCCCCGACGCGCACCTGCTGCGCCGCTCCGTCCCGACGCCGTGGGCCGCGAAGGGCAGCGTCATGCGGCACGTCGTGGAGGCCGCCGGGAACCGGACGGTGGACACCACCGACGGCGTCCGCGTCGTCGAGGACGACGGCCGCTGGGCGCTCGTCCTGCCCGACCCGTCCGAACCCGTCACGCACCTGTGGGCGGAGGGCCCCGACGCGGACGCCGCGCAGGCCCTGCTGGAGGAGTGGGCCGTCGTCGTGGAGCGCGCCGGCTCCTGACGGTCCCGGCCGCCGCGGCCGTCCCGCGGATCCGCTCCGGGGCGGCCGGCGGTTCAGTCGACGGGGGAGTCGTCGGGGCTGCCCGCGGCGATGTCGGCGAGGACGCCGAGCGCCCGCGCCAGCCCCTCCGGGGGCGGCGACGCCAGCATGAGCCGGACCGCGCGCGGCGCCGCCCCGGCCCCGGCGGCGAACGCCGCGCCGGGCGTGACCGCGATCCCGCGCCGTGCCGCCGCCGCGACGAACGTCTCCGCGCGCCACGGCGCGGGCAGCTCCCACCAGCAGAAGTACGACCGCGGGTCGGCGTGGACGGTGCCGCTCCC
>NZ_JBHTJA010000104.1:0-22856 GCF_042675525.1 Actinomadura sediminis | reverse complement strand
GTGCCGGGCCCCTCCTGCCGGAACGCGCCGGTCGCGCCGACGGCGGGCGACTCGGCGGACGCGGTGAGGGTGGCCAGCGGCCCCTGCTCGGCGGCCTCGCGGCCGGGCAGGCCGCGGGCGCCGATGCCGCCCGACTCGCCGGGGCTGACGACGGCGTCCGGCAGGACGACGAACGCGGTGAGGCCGCCGCCCTGCGCGGCGCGCAGCTCGACGCGGATGCCGTGCCGGACGGCGAGGCGGCCGACCACGAACAGGCCCATGCGGCGCGCGGCGCCGAAGTCGATGACGGGCGGGTTCGCCAGCCGCCAGTTGGCCTGCTCGAGTTCCTCCGGCGACATGCCGACGCCGTTGTCGGTGATCTGCAGCATCGAGCCGCCGCCGCTGAGCAGCTGCCCCGACACCGTCACCTTGGTGTGCTCGGAGGAGAAGGTGGTGGCGTTCTCGATCAGCTCGGCCAGCAGGTGGACGAGGTCGTTGACGGCGGGTCCGGCGACGGTCATGTCGCCCTGGACGCGCAGCGAGACCCGCTCGTACTGCTCGACCTCCGACAGCGACGCGCGGACGACGTCGATGAGCGGGACGGGCTTGCGCCACCGCCGCACCTGCTCCTGGCCGCCGAGGACCAGCAGGTTCTCGTTGTTGCGCCGCATGCGGGTGGCGAGGTGGTCGAGCCGGAACAGGTTGCCGAGCTGCTCCTCGTCCCGCTCGCTCTGCTCCAGTTCCTCGATGAGGCGGAGCTGGCGCTCGATGAGCGACTGGCTGCGGCGGGAAAGGTTGACGAACATCGCGTTGATGTTGCCTCGCAGGACGGCCTCGTCGGCCGCCAGCCGGACCGCCTCGCGGTGGACCTCGTCGAACGCCCGCGCGACCTGGCCGATCTCGTCGCGGGAGTCGACGTCGATCGGCTCGACCTCGATGCCGCCGGCCGCGGCCTCCGGGTCGCGGAGCCGCTCGACCAGGCCGGGCAGCCGGGTGCCGGCGACCTCCAGCGCGCCCGTCTGCAGGCGCCGCAGCGGGAGCACCAGCGAGCGGGCGACGATGAGGACGAGGGCGACGACGACCGCGAGGACGAGGAACAGCAGCACCGCGTCGCGGATCGCGTCCACCTGCGCGTCGGCGCGGGCGGCGTCGGCGTCGTCCGCGAGTTCGGCGGCGATGTTCTGCTCGACCGTCCGGAGCCGGTCGACCCGTGCGGACGAGTCGCTCACCCAGTCCTTCGCGGCGTTCGCGCTGAACCGCACCGACAGGTTCGCGGACGCGTCGGCGCGCGCGAGCACCAGCAGCCGGGTGTACTCGGCCTGGTCCAGCTCGGGGCCGGTGACGGTGTCGTCGTAGAGCCGGAGCTGCGCGGTGGTGGCGGTGCTGCGGAAGGAGTCGATGCTGGCGTTCAGCTCGGCGCGGGCGTCCTCGACGCGGGCGCGCTCCAGCGGCTCGAACCGCTGCTGCCAGATGGCGGAGGCGATGAGCGACCGCTCGCGCGACGCGGCGTCCTTGGCGTGCGCGAGGTCGGACAGGGCCAGGGCGCTCTGCGCGATCTCGGGGGTGGGGGCCGTCTGCGAGACGATCTGGTGGAAGTCGCTGAACGCGGAGACGAAGTCGCTGTACCGGTCGATGACGACGCCGGGCGCGAGGCTGCTCGACACCTTCCGCAGCGCGCCCAGGTCGTCGACGCGGTTGAGGACGTTGGTGACGGTGAGGTCGAGCGCCGCCGAGCCGGTCTCGACGTCCTGCGCGGCGTCGCGCACCTTGCGGGCGGCGGCGTCCACGGCGTCCTGCTGGGTCTTGAGCTCCTCGGGGTCGACGGCGTTCGCGCCGCCGGCGGCCGCGCGGGCGGTCATGTCCCGCTCGCCCTCGACCTCGTGGGTGAGCGCAGTCAACTCCTTACCGAGCGTAGCCAGGCGGCCGGTCCGTTCGTAGGCGTCGGCGTTCTCGATCGACTCCGCGACGCGGAGTCCGGCGACGAGCGCGACCGTGACCGTGGGGACCACGATGAGGGCCAGCAGACGCGTCCGCACGCGCCAGTTGCGCAGCCGGAACCGCCCGCCCAGGAAGCCTCTCTTCGGGGCGTCTTCACTGGCAGACGGGCGTTGCTCGGGGGACTGCGGGGCCCCGTCGGCCCCTTCGGCTTTCCGCACTGCCCTCCGCTACCTCTCACTGGGTTGACCGCTCGCGGCGCACGGTGACCTGAATGAGATTCGGGTCGTGTCGCCCACCCGCTCCGCTGCGGACGAGCGCGGAACATTGCAACACAGAGCGACCATCATGGCCAACCCGAATGATCACACAAGTCCGGACTTGTGATGCAGGAGATATCAAAGTCACAGCTTGTTTACGCATCTTCACATAAGTCCACGTAAACCTGACATCTCACCCCTAGCGTGTCGACGGTGCGCTACGCTCCCCGCTCGTTGAAAGATCAGCTTTCAGCCCAGCTCATCAAGCTTCCCCCGCATACGGAGCGTTGCGCATGCCAGTCACACACCGTCGCGCGGTCCTCGCCGGCGCGCTCGCCATCGCCGTCGGCCTCACCGGCGCCGCCTGTGGCGGCGAGGACGAGACCGCCTCCGCCAACGGCCTGGAGACCTCCAGGATCACGCTCGGCACGATGACCGTCGCCGACACCGCGCCGGTTCAGATCGCCATGGAGAAGGGGCTGTTCGAAGACGAGGGACTGGAGGTCAGGCTCCAGACCATCCAGGGCGGCGCGGAGGCCATCCCCAAGCTGAAGAGCGGCGCCCTCGACATCAGCTTCGGCAACTTCGTCTCGCTGGTCACCGCGTCCGTCAAGGACCCGGGCTTCAAGCCCAGGATCGTCGCGGAGGGCTTCCAGAGCGGCCCGAAGACCCACACGCTGATGGTGCGCAAGGACTCCCCGTACCACTCGATCGAGGACCTCAAGGGCAAGAAGATCGGCGTCAACACCAAGAAGAACATCAGCACGCTGATGGTGCAGGCGGCCGGCAAGCCGAAGAGCGTGACCTTCGACGACGACGACTTCGTCGAGGTGCCGCCGCCGAACATGGAGCAGGCGCTCAAGTCCAAGAGCGTCGAGGCCGTCCAGGCGATCGAGCCGTTCGGCACCCAGATGCAGCAGTCGATCGGCGCGCGCATGGTCGCGGACCTGTCGAGCGGCCCCACCGCCGACTTCCCGATCGCCGGCTACGCCTCCACGGAGAAGTTCGTGAAGGAGAACCCGAAGACCGTCGCCGCGTTCCAGCGCGCGCTGCAGAAGGCCGCGGGCCTGTGCGCCGACCGTAAGGTCGTCCAGGACATCCTGCCGAAGTACGCCAAGATCGACGCCGAGGTCGCGTCGACGATGAGCTACGGCACCTACACCAGCACCCTGAGCGCCGAGCGCCTCCAGCGGGTCCCGGACGTCATGCAGCAGTTCGGCTACATCGACAAGAAGATCGACATCAAGACCCTCATCGCACAGGTTTCATGAACTCTCGTTTCATGAGCGTTCGCCGAATCGCGCTGGGCGCGGCCGGCGGAGTCGGGGTGCTCGCGGTCCTGGAGGGCGTCAGCCGTGCCGGCCTCCTGGACCGCGACGCCCTGCCTCCGATGACGACCGTCCTGGCGGAGGCCGCCAAGCTCGCCGTCGACGAGGACTTCCTCGTCGACGTCGGCGCCTCCCTGCAGGCATGGCTCGGCGGGCTCGCGCTCGCGGTGCTCGTGGCGGTCCCGCTGGGCGTCCTGCTCGGCTCGGTCCCGCTCCTCGACACCGCGTCGCGGGCCCTCGTCGAACTGCTCCGCCCGATCCCGTCGGTCGCGCTCATCCCGCTCGCCATCATCCTGTTCGCTGATCCGCTGCAGATGAAGATGTCGCTCATCTTCTACGCGTGCCTGTGGCCGATCCTCATCAACACGCTCTACGCGCTCCGCGACGTCGACCCCGTGGCCAAGGAGAGCCTCCGCAGCTTCGGGTTCGGCACGCTGTCGGTGCTGTGGCGGGTGTCCCTGCCGAGCGCCGCGCCGTTCATCGTCACCGGCGTCCGGATCGCCGCGTCCGTCGCCCTCATCGTCGTGATCAGCACCGAGCTGTTCGCCGGCGGGTGGGACGGCATCGGCATCTACCTCTCCGACACCCAGTCGGGCGGCGGCCGCACCGACCTGTTGCTCGCCGGCGCGTGCTGGGCGGGGATGCTCGGCCTGCTGGCCAACGGCCTGCTGCTGCTCTTCGAGCGGATCGCGTTCCGCTGGAACACCGCGCGGGCGGAGGGGGTCTCGTGAAGGCGCTGAAACTGGGCCGCGGAGCCCTGGAACGCGTGTGGCTCGTCGCCGCCGCGGTCGTGCTCTGGGAACTCGTCACCCGCGC
This sequence comes from Actinomadura sediminis, assembly GCF_042675525.1. NCBI lineage: Bacteria > Bacillati > Actinomycetota > Actinomycetes > Streptosporangiales > Thermomonosporaceae > Actinomadura > Actinomadura sediminis. Next base: position 18,538 of record NZ_JBHTJA010000104.1, on the reverse strand, counting down.
GGTGAACGAGACCTACTTCCCGCCGCCCACGGAGATCGTCCGGACCCTCAAGGACATCTGGTTCTCCGGGCCCGCGTCGCACCTGTTCCTCTCCGACGACGCGCTGGAGGACTTCTCCAGCAGCCTGAAGAACCTGTTCATCGGATGGGCCGCCGCCGGCCTCCTCGGCGTGCTGATCGGCGCGGCCATCGGACGGTCCCGGGTGCTGTTCGCCATGTTCGACCCGGTGCTGCAGTTCCTGCGGGCGGTCCCGCCGCCCACGCTGCTTCCGTTCTTCATCCTGGTGTTCTCGATCAGCGACACCATGCGGATCGTGACGATCGCGTTCGGCGTGATCTGGCCGGTGCTGCTGAACACCTCCGACGGCGTCCGCTCCGTGGACGCCCTGCAGCTGGAGACCGCGCGGGTCTTCAACGTCTCCCGGTTCCGCCGGATGACGACGATCATCCTCCCGGCGGCCGCGCCGAAGATCTTCGCGGGGCTGCGGGTCGCGCTGTCGTTCGCGCTGATCCTCATGGTGCTGTCCGAGCTGCTGGGGAGCACCGTCGGCATCGGAACCGAACTGCTGGACGCGCAGCGCCAGTTCGAGCTGCCGCGGATGTGGGCCGGCATCGTCATGCTCGGCATCCTCGGGTTCCTGTTCAACGCCGTCTTCATGCTGCTGGAGCGGCGGCTGCTGTCCTGGCACGCCGGCGCCAAGAGGCTCGCGACCTGACGATGTTCCACGTAACGCACACACAGAAAAGGCGGCCGCGATGCTAGAGATCAACGGCCTCACGCACTCCTACGGAGACGGGTTCACCGCCCTCGACTCCCTCGACCTCACGGTCGCGGACGGCGAGCTGCTCAGCATCGTCGGCCCGTCCGGCTGCGGCAAGTCGACCCTGCTGCGCTGCATCGCCGGGCTGATCCGCCCGACCGGCGGGAAGCTCGAACTGAACGGCAAGCCGATCGACGGGGTGCCGGACGACCTCGCGGTCGTCTTCCAGGACTACAGCCGCTCGCTGTTCCCCTGGCTCACCGTCCGCGACAACGTGGCGCTGCCGCTGCGGCGCCGCGGCATGTCCCGCGCCGACCGGCGCGCCGCCGCGCAGGAGGCCCTCGAGTCGGTCGGCCTCCCGGACGCGGGCAAGAAGTACCCGTGGCAGTTGTCGGGCGGCATGCAGCAGCGCGTGTCGATCGCCCGCGCGCTCGCCTACCGCCCGTCCCTGCTGCTGATGGACGAGCCGTTCGGCTCGGTCGACGCGCAGACGCGGGAGGACCTGGAGGACCTCGTCCTGAAGGTCCACCGGGACGAGAAGATGACGATCCTGCTCGTCACGCACGACATCGACGAGAGCGTCTACGTCGGCGACCGCGTCGTCGTCCTCAACCGCTCCCCCGCCCGCGTGCACGCCGACCTGCGGGTCGAGTTGCCGAGCGAGCGCGACCAGATCGAGACCCGCGGGCTGCCCGAGTTCATCCGGCTCAGGGCCGAGGTGGGCCGGCTGGTGCGCGGCGGGGCGAAGGTCCCCGGCGCCGCGCCCGCCGCGGGCAAGGGCGCCGACGCCGCCGACGACGGCCCGGTCCGCAAGGCCGACGACGCGAAGGCCGAGCCGTCCGGCGAGACGAAGGCCGGCGACGAGCAGGCCGACGCCAAGAAGGCCGACACCAAGAAGGCCGACGACGCGAAGGCCCAGGCCGAGAAGGCCGACGCCAAGAAGGCCGAGGACGCGAAGCCGCAGGTCGGGAAGGTCGACGACACGAAGACCGACGCTGCGCAGACCGAGGCGTCCGACACCGAGAAGGCCGACACCGAGAAGGCCGACACCGAGAAGGCCGACACCGAGAAGGCCGACACCGGGTCCGAGGGCGAGGCCGGGACGGCGGCGGAGCGGCAGGACGGCCCGAAGGCCGAGGCCCCCGCCGCGAAGACCGGGGCGAAGACCGGGGCGAAGAGCGGCGGGTCCGTCGCCAAGGCCGCCGCGAAGAGGACCGGCAAGGACGCCGGGTAGCTCTCGCGCGCGGCCGCCGGGACTCCGCTCGGACGAGCGTGCCCGCCGGCAACGGGGCCGGCGGGGGAACGCCCGGCGGACCGGAGGCGAAGAACGAGCCGGAATCGGACAACCGGCCGAATTCGGATCCCAAATCGTAGATCATGGCGTGTGCGGACCGGACGCGGCGTCCGGTCCGCGGGCCGGGTCCCACGGCGATCCGGCCCGGCCACAAGGACCGCCGCCACGGCGGCGCTGACACGACCCGGGGGCGGGGCCGCCCACCGACGGTCCCACCGCTCCCGGGACCAACGAAGGGCGATTCATGCGCGTACTCATCGTGGGGGCCGGGATCGGCGGGCTCACCACCGCGTTGAGCCTGCACGAGGCGGGGGCGGACCCGGTCGTCGTCGACGCCGCCCGGGAGCTGCGCCCGCTCGGGGTCGGCATCAACCTGCTGCCGCACGCCGTCAGGGAGCTGACCGAGCTCGGCCTGGGCGACGAGCTCGCCGAGATCGGCATTCCCACCGCCGAGATGGTGCACTTCGATCGGTACGGCGGCCGTATCTGGGGCGAGCCCCGCGGCCGCGACCTCGGCTACAACTGGCCGCAGTACTCGATCCACCGCGGCGAGCTGCAGATGGCGCTGCTCGACGCCGTCCGGGAGCGGCTCGGCGACGGCGCCGTCCGCACCGGCACCGTCTTCGAGGAGTTCGAGCAGGACGGCGCCGCGGTGCGGGCCCGGCTGCGGGACCGGGCGTCCGGCGAGAGCCGCACCGAGGAGGCCGACGTGCTCGTCGGCGCCGACGGGCTGCACTCGGCCGTCCGCGCCCGGCTGTACCCGGACGAGCGCGCGCCGCTGTGGAACGGGATCCGGATGTGGCGCGGGGTCTGCGAGGGCGAGCCGTTCCTCACCGGCCGGACCCTCGCCGTCGCGGGCAGCAACGCCGCCGCGAAGCTCGTCGTCTACCCGATCTCCAAGCGCGCCGAGCGCCGCGGGAAGGCGCTGCTGAACTGGGTGGCCGAGGTGAAGCTGGCCGACGACCGGCTCGACCGGACGGCCGACTGGAACCGGCGGGGCCGCCTCGAGGACGTCCTGCCGCACTTCGCCGACTGGACGTTCGACTGGCTGGACGTCCCCGCGATGCTGCGCGCGTCGGACGAGATCCTCGAATACCCGATGGTCGACCGCGAGCCCCTCGACCGCTGGACGTTCGGCCGCGTCACCCTGCTCGGCGACGCCGCCCACCCGATGTACCCGATCGGGTCGAACGGCGGCTCGCAGGCCGTCCTGGACGCCCGGGTCCTGGCGCACGAGCTGGCCGCCGCGGGCCCCGTCGAGGGCCTGCTCGCCTACGAGCGGGAACGCCGCGAGAACGTCAACGCGATCGTGCTGGCCTGCCGGGACATGCCCGCCGACCGCGTCCTGCACACGGTGAGCCAGCGCGCCCCGGAGGGGTTCACGTCCATCGAGGAGGTGCTCGCGCCGGAGGAGCTCAAGACGATCGCCAGCGCGTACCGGCGGACGTCGTTCTCCGACGTCGACGCGCTGAACTCGCGGCCGTCCTACACCGCCGCGCGCTGACCCGCGGGTCACTTCGCTTCGGAGTACCGGTCCACGACCGCGATCTCCATCGGGAACACGACGGGCGTGCCGCCGAACAGCAGGCGGCGCGCCTCGTCCGCCGCCGCCCGCACCGCGTCCGCGACGTCCCCGGCCAGTTCCGCGGGCGCGTGCACGATCACCTCGTCGTGCTGGAAGAACACCAGCCGCGGCGGCCCCAGCCCGGTGAGGCGGCGGCGCAGCGCCCCGAGCAGCGCCAGCGCCCAGTCGGCGGCGGTCGCCTGCACCACGAAGTTGCGGGTGAACCTGCCCCGGCCGCGCAGCGCCGACGCGCCCCCGTCGTCGGATGTCAGCGCCCGCCAGCCCGCGGACGGCGGCGGGCACGTCCGGCCGAGCAGGGACCGGACGAGCGCGCCCCGCTCGCCCGCGCGGGCGGCCGCCTCGACGTACCCGAACGCGTCGGGGAAACGCTGCTTCAGCACCGCGAGCAGTTGCACGGCCTCGCCCGTCCCGCCTCCGTACATCGCCGACAGCAGCGCCAGCTTCGCCTTGTCGCGGGCGCTCAGCTCGGGCCCGGCCGTGAACGCCTCGGCGAGCGCGGCGTACAGGTCGCCGTGGGCGGCGGCGTCGGCGAACGCCCGGTCCCCGGCGAGGGCCGCCAGGACCCGCGGCTCCAGCTGGGCGGCGTCCGCGACGACCAGCCGCCACCCGGGGTCGGCGACCACCGCCCGCCGCAGTACCCGCGGGATCTGCAGCGCGCCGCCGCCGCTCGTCGCCCACCGCCCCGACACGACCCCGCCGACGACGTACTCGGCGCGGAACCGGCCGTCCTTCACCCACGTGTCGAGCCACGCCCACCCGTGCGCCGTGTGCAGCCGGGCGAGCTCCTTGTACTCCAGCAGCAGCGGCACGGCCGGGTGGTCGATCCCCTTCAGGACGTGCGCCCGTGTCGACGGCACCGGCAGGCCCGCCGCCGCGAACGCCTTGAGGATCTGCGCGGGCGAGTCGGGGTTGACGCGCCGGCCGAACGCGGCGGCGATCCGGTCGGCGAGGTCCTGCAGCCGGCGGGGCCGCAGCCCGCCGGACGGGCGCGGCCCGAGCAGCTCGGTGAGCAGCGCGTCGTGCTCCCGCGCCGACCACGGCAGCCCGTCGTGGCCCAGTTCGGCGGCGACCAGCGATCCCGCCGACTCCGCCGCCGCGAGCAGCGGGAACCCGTCCAGCTCCGCCATCGCGCGCCGCTGCGCCGCGTGCACCTCGACGATCGCCGCGAGGTCGTCCGGCGCGTCCGGCTCGGAGTCGAACAGCGACGCCTGCGCCGGTTCCCGCACGGGCGCCGGGTCGGGCGGGACGGGCGCGCCGTGCAGCCGGGCCCGCGCCGCCGCGACCGACCGCGGCTCCCCGTGCCGCCCGGCGTGCCCGAGCAGGAGGTTCTCGACGAGTTCGAGGTCGTGGCATCTGGCCACCCGGACGCCGGCGGCCAGCAGCCGCGGGTAGAGCCGTGCCGTGGACGCCCAGACCCAGCGGGGCCCGGCGTCCCGCTCGGCGTCCGCGATAGCGGCGACCAGGTCGGGGACGGCGCGCACGGGCCCCGCGGGCGTCCCGTCCTCGGCGAGGGGCCGCAGCTCTCCCTCGCCGCCGGGCCCCGCGGCCGCCGCCATCCGCACCCGCCCATTCTGGCGGGGCCCACCGACAGAACGGGAGAACCCCTCCGCGACGGGTGAGCGCGGAGGGGTCCGGAGGGGCCAGGGCCGTGGCCCCCGTGGTCAGGCGACGAGCGAGACCTGCTGCTCGGGCGGCGTCCCGCCGTAGCGGTCGACGACCTTGTTGAGCTGGATCTGGTAGTACAGCACCCCGAAGCCGATGAGGCCGAGCAGGAAGCCGATGCCGCCGCTGCAGCTCGCGGGCAGGCCCGCGGCGCGCTGCGCCTGGGCGATGCGGCCGCCGAGCTTGACCCACATCACCAGCGGCCAGATGCCGAGGGTGATGGCGCCGAAGAGCATCGACAGCAGCGCGTTGAGGGCGGAGTCGCCGACCCGCCGGTCGTAGCGGTACAGCTCGGCGTGGACCTTGAAGAACCACACCAGGCCGTAGATGCCGAACGTGATGACGGGCAGGCCGAGCCAGGCGCCGAGCGGGTTGCGCCGCTTCATGTTGGCGCCGGTGCCGGCGGCCGCGGGCGCGTGCTGCTGCGCCGGGGCGGGCGCGTATCCGCCCTGGTACGCCTGCTGAGGTCGGCCCTGCCCCTGCTGTTGGGGGTAACTCAATGCACTCTCCTGTGGGAAGCCGTTCACCCGTGTGGTGATCAAGAACTGTAACGTCCGCCGCACGGTCGTGCGACAAGATCGTGAAAGTCGTCCTACCGCAGCGGGATCCGCACCTCGTCCTCGACCGGCGGGAACGTCTCGTGGTCGCCGCACCCGGTCGCGGCGTGGCATCGGATCCGCAGCTCGTCCGCGGTGACGTCCAGCCGCAGGAAGCTCTTGAAGAACGGCGGCTCGTCCCAGTCGGCCAGCTCCGACCGGAACCGCTGCGGCAGCTTGCGGACCGGCAGCCGCAGCGCCCCCCGCCGCCGCCGGTCCCCGCGCGGCACCCCCAGCGCCCACGCGACGAACCGCGCCCGCATCGGCACCTCGCGCCGCTCGTAACCCCGGCCGGGCTCGACGCCGATCCGCCGCCGCACCGCCGCCGTGGCCTCCTCCGGCGTGAGGTCGAACAGCTTCGGCAGCCGCAGCCACCGCCCGTACAGCCTGCTGTACCGCGACAGGGAGTCGCCCCGCAGCGGGTAGCAGCGGAAGTCGCCCTCCTGCACGGACCGCGTCCGGGGGATCGTGTGCGTCGCGTGCATGAACGCGCCCCCACCGCCCGCGACGACGTACTGCAGCGGACGTCCGTCCCCCCGCGTCATCGGGTACCGCTGGTAGTTGTGGATGTCGCCCCCGATGGCCGCGACGTAGTTGTGCGCCGGGTCGCGGACGATCTCGTCGACCGTCCCGCCGCCCTCGATCGGGCACGGGTGGTGCTCGTCGTCCACGTACAGGGGTTTCCCGGTGACCAGCAGCTTGGGCTTCGGCCCCCCGGACACTCCCCGCAGCCATTCGCCCTGGTCGCGGTCGATCCCGCCCGCGATGCCGGTGTCGACGCCCACGATCCGCAGCGACGGGGTGTCGATCACCCAGTACGGCCCCGGCTGCGCCGACCGCTGCCCCGCCGCGCCCCGGTACGTCCTGCGGGCCTCCGCGATCGCCTCCGCGTCGACGTCGCCGGCCTCGCGCCACAGCAGCCCCGCGAGCCACCCGAGCGGCCCGCCCCACTTCGGCGGCGTACAGTCCATGTCGAGCCCGCAGAACACGTGCAGGAAGCCCCGCAGCCCGTCGTACCAGTCGTGGTTCCCCGGCACCGCGAACACCGGTCCCGGGTAGTCCTTGTACGGGCGGAAGAACCGCTCCGGGTAGTCCGCGGCCTCGCCCGCCGGGTAGATGACGTCGCTCGCGATGATCATGAAGTCGGTTCCCGCGCCCGCGTTCAGCAGCGGCGGCACCACCGCGTACTGCGAGCGGTCCCCCTCCCCGGTGTCGCCCAGCAGGACGAACGAGAACTCGGGCTCGGGCCGGTGCACGGTGAACGCCGCGGGCGTCCCCCGCTCCCGCAGCGCCGCGACGCAGCGCCGCCGGAGCGCCCCGGACGGGTCCCCGAGCCACTTCGCGATCACGTCGTTGCGGGACCGCCACAGCACCCGCGGCCGCCGCCACGAGAAGTCCGGCACCCGCTCCGGCAGCAGTTCGCGGAACGACCCCGGCTTCCGGCACCCCCACCCGGCCCCGGCCTCGGACGTCCGCGAGTTGCCGTCCTCCATGCCACCAGAACCGGCCGATTCAGCACGCACAGAAGACCTCCGGGGGAAAGGCGGCGACCCGTGAAGTCTAGTTGCGCCCCCGCCGATCCGAAGGCCCGCGACGGCCCGCGTTTCCCGGTCGCGGCGAACCGGGACCCGGCCGTGGACCGGGCCGCCGCGGGCCCGCGCGCCGCCGCCCGGCTCAGCCGGACGCCGGGTCCGGGTCCGCCTCCCCGCGGGCGAACTCGGCCGCGAACGCCCCGTCCCCCAGGGCCGCCCGCACCCGGGCGGTGATGCGGTCGACGTCGCCGCGTTCGGCGTCCGGCAGCGGGGCGCCCACCGATGCGCGGAGGGCGGCGGCCGCGCCCAGCAGCCGCGCCGCGGGACGGGCGTCGCCCGCGAGCGACCGCGCCCCGGCGAGGCCCTCGTAGGCGAGCGCGACGGCGCGCGGGTCGCCGATCCGGCGGGCGGCGGCGAGCCCGTCCCGATGCCGGGCGAGCGCCGCGCCGGCGTCGCCGCGCAGTTCGGCGACGAAGCCGAGTTCGGCGAGGACGAGGGCGAGCCCCGGTTCCCCGTCGACCGTGCGGATCCAGTCCACCCACGGGAGCAGCCGCGCCTCTGCCCCGCCGAGGTCGCCGCGCCGCCGGGCGGACAGCGCCAGGCCGACCGCGGCGAAGTGCTCGGCGACCGGGTTCGACTGCTCGGCGGCCAGCGCCAGGGCGCGGCGGTGCCGGTCGTCGGCGGCGGCGTGGTCCCCGGTGAGGAGGGAGATCCGGCCGAGACCGGACAGCCGGAACGACGCCTCCGTCCAGAGGCCGAGCTCCTCGGCCATCCGCAGGCCCTCGCGGTGCAGTGCGGCCGCCCGCGGGTGGTCTCCGGCGATCTCGGCCAGCTCGCCGAGCGTGTTGCTCGCCTTCAGCCGCCCCCAGCGGTCCCCCAGCCCGCGGAACAGCGCCTCGCTCTCCGCGGCGTCGCGGTGCGCGGCGGCCAGCTCGCCGCGCGCCCGGTGCACGGTCGCCCGGACGCTCAGCGCCGCCGCCGTCCCCCAGCGCTCCCCGCGGCCCCGGAACCCCTCCAGCGCGCGTTCCACCAGGTCGCTCGTCACGTCCAGCGCACCGAAACCGCGATGCGCGAAGGCGAGGAACCACTGCGCCCACGCCCGGGCGCCCGGATCCGGGAGGGCCTCGGCCCGCGCCCGCGCCGCGGCGACCGGCTCCGTCCCGGTGTCGCCCATCAGCAGGAACCCGGCGCGCCACACCGCCGCCTCCGCGCGGGCCGCCGGCGGCCCGCCCGGAACGGCCAGCGCCGCGTCCAGGGACCGCAGCGCCTCCGCCGGCCGGCCGCGCAGGTACCGGTGCCAGGCCAGCGCGTTCACCAGCCGCAACGCGTCCGCCGCGGGCCCGAGCCGCGCCGCCTCCTCCAGGGCGGCGCGCTGGTTCGCCGTCTCGGCGTCGAGCAGCTCCAGCCACCGCCGCTGGTCGTGCCCGTACAGGTGCGGCGCGGCCCGCTCCGCCAGCTCGACGTGGTACCGGACGAACCGGGCCCGGATCTCCGCGGACTCGCCCGCCTCGTCCAGCCGTTCGGCGCAGTACGCCTTCACCGATTCCAGCAGCCGGTAGCGGGGCCCGTGCGCGGCTCCCGCGACCGGGACGACGAGCGACCGGTCGACCAGCCGCGCCAGGACGTCCAGGACGTCGACACCGTCGGCCGCGCACACCTCCTCGGCCGCCGGCAGCGTGCAGCCGTCCGCGTGCACGGCGAGCCGCCGGAGCACGGTGCGCTCGTCCTCGGCCAGCGGGTCCCACGACCAGTCGATCACGGCGCGCAGCGTCCGCTGGCGGGCGGGCGCGTCCCGGCCGCCCGACGTCAGCAGCCGGAACCGGTCGTCGAGCCGGTCGGCGACCCCGTCCACCCCGAGCGCCCGCACACGGGTGGCGGCCAGCTCGACGGCGAGCGGGAGCCCGTCCAGCCGGCGGCAGACGGCGGCGATCGCCGCCGTGTCGCCGGGACCGGGCGCGAACCCGGGCGCCGCGGCGGCCGCGCGGGCGGTGAACAGCCGGACGGCGTCGGCCTTGCCCAGCGGCGGCACGCCGCACAGCCGCTCGCCGGACAGCGCCAGCGACGTCCGGCCGGTGGCGAGCACCCGCAGTCCGGGCGCGGCCCGCAGCAGGGCGGCGACCTGCACGGCCGCCTGATCGACGACGTGCTCGCAGTTGTCCAGGACGAGCAGCAGCCGCCGGGCGGCGAGCGCACCGGCGAGCAGTTCCACCGGCGTCCGCCGCCCCGGCCCGACGGTGGGTGCGTCGTCGTCGCGGACACCGAGCACCATCGCGATCGCGTCGGCCGGGGTCGCGCCGGAGGCCCGGTCGAGCCCCGCCAGCTCCACCAGCCAGACGCCGTCCGGGAAGCGCCCGCCCGCGTCCTCGTCGGCGAGCGCCCGCGCGGCCTCGAGGGCGAGCCGCGTCTTGCCGACCCCGCCCGGCCCGGTCAGGGTGACGAGGCGCGACTCGTCCAGCAGGGCGCGCACCTCGGAGACCGCGGTCTCGCGCCCGACGAGACCGGTCAGCGGCGCGGGGAGGTTCGTGCGGGCCGCCGGACGCGCGGGCGGCGCGGCTGCGGCGGGCGGGCCCGTGCGCGGCGCGTCCAGGGCGGGATCCTGTTCGAGCATCGCCCGGTGCAGCGACGCCAGCTCGGGGCTCGGGTCCACACCGAGTTCCTCGGCCAGCCGGCGCCGCAGCTCCTCGTACCCGGCCAGGGCCTCGCTCTGCCGCCCCGCCCGGTAGAGCGCGCGCAGCTGCACCGCCCGCAGCCGTTCCCGCAGCGGATGCCGCGCCACCAGGGCGCCCAGCTCGGCCGCGAGCGCGGCGTGCTCGCCGAGCTCCAGCCGGACCTCCGCGTGCTCCTCCTGGACGGCCAGCCGTTCGTCCTCCAGCCGCAGCACGTCCGGCCGGACGAACTCCTCGTCGGCGAAGTCGGCGTACGCCCGTCCCCTCCACAGCGCGAGCGCGTCGGCCAGCAGGGCGGCCCTGGCCCGCGGGTCCCGGGCCGCGCGGCCCCGCGCGGCCAGCGCGTGGAACCGGTCGCCGTCCACCGCCTCCGGACCGGTGCGCAGCAGGTAGCCCGGCGCCCGCGACACGACCAGCCCGCGCCCGCCCGGCTCGGCGGCCGCCAGCGCCCGCCGCAGCTGCGACACCCGCGTCTGGAGCGTAGCCACGGGGTTGCGCGGCGGACGCGCGGACCCGCCCCACAGATCGTCGATCAGCCGGTCCACCGGGACCGGGCGGCCCCGGTGGACCAGGAGGTCCGCCAGCAACGCGCGCACCTTGAGCTCCGGGACGCGCACCTCGGCCCCCTCGTCCGTCCACACGGTGAGCGGACCGAGCACCCCGAAACGCATGACCGGAAGGCTACCGACAGCGGACCTGAAGAAGATCCGAAGCGCCGGGCGGCAGGGTGAGGCCATCAACCGACGCACCGCCCCCATGGGAGTTCCGATGACTTCGCACAGCACCCTCACCGGCCGTGAGATCCGCCTCGCCGCCCGGCCGGTCGGCGAGCCCGCCCTGACCGACTTCGCGCTCGCCGAGGCCCCGGTGCCGCAGCCGCGGGACGGCCAGATCCTGGTCCGCAACACGTGGATGTCGGTCGACCCGTACATGCGGGGCCGGATGAACGACGTCCCCTCGCCCGTCCTCCCGCCGTTCAAGCTCGGCGCCCCGCTGGAGGGCTCGGCGGTCGGCGAGGTGATCGCCTCGCGGTCCGCGGACGTCCCGGTCGGCGCGACCGTCTCGCACTTCCTGGGGTGGCGGGACTACGCGGTGCTGGACGCGGCCGCCGCCACCGTCGTCGACACCGCGCTCGCGCCCGTCCAGGCGTACCTGGGCGCGCTCGGCGCGACCGGCCTGACCGCGTACGCCGCGCTCACCGACGTGGCGCCCGTCCACGAGGGCGACGTCGTCTTCGTCTCGGCGGCGGCGGGCGCGGTCGGCGGCGTCGCCGGGCAGCTCGCCCGCAAGCTGGGCGCCGCGAAGGTGATCGGCTCGGCGGGCGGGCCGGAGAAGACCGGGAAGCTGCTGGCCGACTTCGGGTTCGACGCCGCCCTCGACCACCGCGCCGGCCCCATCGCCGCCCAGCTCGCGGACGCCGCCCCCGACGGAATCGACGTCTACCTCGACTCCGTCGGCGGCGACCACCTGGAGGCCGCGATCGACGCCCTCAACGTCGGCGGCCGCGCCGCGCTGGTGGGCGCCATCAGCGGCTACAACGCCACCGCGCCCGTCCCCGGCCCCGCCAACCTCGTGCAGATCGTCTACAAGCAGCTCACCCTGCGCGGCATGCAGGTCGGCGCCTACCTGCACCTCTTCCCCGAGTACATCGCCAAAGCCGCGGGCTGGCTCGCCGACGGCACCCTGCACACCGAGGAGACCGTCTACGACGGCCTCGACCGGGCCCCGGCCGCCCTCCTCGGCAACCTGCGCGGCGCCAACACCGGCAAGACGCTCGTCCGCCTCTGACCACCGGAAGGGACACACCCCATGGCCACCGCACTGCTCGTCGTCGCCCACCACCGCGCCGACTCCCTCACCGCCCACATCGCCGACCGGACGCGCATCCGGCTGGAGAAGGACGGGCACGCCGTCGACGTCCTCGACCTGCACGCCGAGGGCTTCGACCCGCGCATGACCGGCGCGGACGAACCGGACTGGGCCGACCGCGACAAGCCCTACTCGGCCGAGGTCCGCGCCCACATGCGGCGGATCGACGCCGCCGACCTCATCGTCGTCGTCTTCCCCGTCTGGTGGTACGGGCTCCCGGCCCTCCTGAAGGGCTGGATCGACCGGGTGTGGAACTACGGCTTCGCCTACGGGCAGCGCACCGCGCGCCTGGCCGGCAAGCGGATGCTGTGGCTGGGACTGGCCGGCCAGTCCCGCGAGGAGTACGCCGGCCACGGTCTCGGCGACGCGCTCGCCCACCAGCTGAGGGCCGGCGTCTCGAACTACTGCGGCATCGAGGACGCCGCCGTCGAGTTCGTCCACGACACGCTGTCCGGCGGGGCGCCCGCCGCCGACGCCGACGGCGCCGTCGAACGGTTCCTCGCGCCCGCCGCGGCCTGACCGCGGGACGGACCGGTCCCCGGCGGCGGAACCGGAACGTCCCGCGGCGCGGCCCCCGGGACCGGTGCGAACGTCCTCACCGCCGGAGGCGCCGCCGTTGGGCATCGGGCACCCGGGACGGGACGCCCGGTTGTGCGTTCGTGCCAGAGGTCGCGCCGTCGCCGCCCGGCCGTTGACCGGCGCCGGACGGCCGTGGATCATCCGGGCAGAGCCAGCGGCGGCGCGGGACGCGCCCGCCGTGCGACCGGCGGGAGGTGACGGCCGTGCGCCGTCGTTGCGCGATCATGTTGGCCGCCGTCCTGGCCGCGGTGGCGCTCGTCGCCGTGCCGGCCGCCGCCGACCAGGGCGGCCGCACGCCCCCCCCCGGCGAGCCGCTGCCCGGCTACACGATCGACAATCCGCCGTTGCCGCCCGCGACGGTGGACGGCCGCCCGTCGCGGGTGCTGCAGGGCGTGCACCGGCACGCCGCCTACACCATCGAGGTGCCGCCGCGCTGGAACGGCCGGCTGGTGATGTGGGCGCACGGGTACCGCGGGGCGTCGCGCGTCCTCACCGTCGAGCCGCCCGGGTTCGGCCTGCGGCAGCGGGTGCTGGACCAGGGGTACGCGTGGGCCGCGTCGTCGTACTACGCGAACGACTACGACGTGCGGGCGGGCGTGCTGAGCACCGCGGCGCTGGTCGGCCACTTCACCCGGACGGTGGGCAGGCCGCGCAAGACGTTCCTCGCCGGGGTCTCGATGGGCGGGCACGTCACCGTCCGCTCGATCGAGCAGTTCCCCTCCCTGTACGACGGCGCGCTGCCGATGTGCGGGGTCCTCGGCGACCACGAACTGTTCGACTTCGTCCTCGACTACCAGCTCGTCGCCCAGGACCTCGCGGACCTGCCCGCGCATCCGACGCCGCCGGACTACCAGACGTCGGTCGTGCCGAAGATCCAGGAGCGGCTCGGCCTGACCGGGCTGCGGCCCGGCGGCCCGGACACCGCGAACGAGCGGGGGAGGCAGTTCCGCGCCGTCGTCGTGAACCGCAGCGGCGGCGCGCGGCCCGGCTCCCGGGCGGCGTTCGCCTACTGGAAGGACTTCCTGTTCAGCCTCGCGCACGAGGACTCCGGCGGGTCCCTCGCCCAGGAGCCGGGGCGCGTGGCGACGAACCTGTCCACCCGCTACGCCCCGGACCGTCCCGTCGACGTCAACGCCACCGTGCAGCGCGTGCCCCCGGTGGACCGGCGGGCCAGGGCCACCCGCAGCCTGACGCCGGTGGCGAGCGTCGCCGGGCGCCCGACCGTGCCGGTCGTGTCGCTGCACAATCTGGGGGACCTTTTCGTGCCGTTCTCCATGGAGCGGCGGTACCGCGCCGACGCGGCCCGGCACGGCCGGGAGGACCTGGTCGTCCAGCGCGCGATCCGCTCGATCGGGCACTGCGAGTTCAGCCCCGCCGAGGTCGGCGCGGCGTGGGACGACCTGGTGCGGTGGGAGCGCGGCGGGAAGCGCCCGGCCGGGGACGACGTGTCCCGCCCGGACGAGATCGCCGACCCGCGCTACGGCTGCCGCTTCACCGACCCGGCCGCCCGCTCCACCGGCACCCGCCCCCTCTACCCGCCCTGCTGACCGAGCGCACCGCCCGCACCCGGCCACAACGAACCGGAAACACCGCGATCACGTGTCCGAAGGCAAGTCCAGGCCGGCGCCCCCCTGACCGCTCACCGAGCCCCGAGCGGCGAGCGGCGAGCGGCGAGCGGCGAGCGGCGACGTCCCTCACCACCATCACCCCGGCCACAGCGGGCCGAAATCACCGCGATTGCGTCCGAAGGCAAGTTCGAGCTCGCGAGAACTTGATCGCGCAGCGAGCCCCTGGGCGAGTCGGAGCGATGCAGCAATCGCAGCAAGGCCCGTTGAAGGAAGGCCCCCTAGGGGCCTGACGCCGAGGGGCTTGCAATAAGCACGTGAGCCCCTGGGCGAGTCGGAGCGATGCAGCAATCGCACGTGGCGCCCGTTGAAGGAAGGCCCCCCGGGGCCTGACGCCGAGGGCGCCACCAGAAAACACAGCAGCGTCGGCGCCACCCCCAGAGACGCCGACGCTGCCACGTGGAGGGCGTCCGCGGGAATCATGAGTCCCCCCAGAACGGCGAGCAATCGCCTTCTCATGATGCGTCCGCAGACGGCCCCAAGGTCCCTTAGCGGGACGTATACGACGCTATCCGGATGGCCGTAATGGCCGCGTAAATCGCCCCAAACGCATGACCCAAATCTGGTAGGCCGCACATATGCGCTGGTCAGAGGGCTAGTTCGGCGGCTGCGGCGCGGGGGCGAGGACCCGCAGGGCTTTGGGGAGGATGCGGGCGGTGACGGGGAGGACGCCGGGGAGTTCGCCGTCCGCGCCGTAGGGCAGGGTGCGCCCGGGCGGGCCGGTGAGCTCGATGCGGACCTCCCGGCCGCGCAGGACGTCGACCTGGGGGCGGCGGACGTGCGTCCCGGCCTCGAGTTCGCGCATGACGGCGAAGAAGAGGGGTTTCGGCGCCGAGCGGACGAGGACGACGTCGAGGAGGCCGTCGTCCACGCGGGCGTCCGGGGCGATGTGCTTGTTGGAGCCGTAGTAGCCGGAGTTGGCGGCGACGACGCTGTATCCGCGGAACCGGTGCTCCGCGCCGTCCACGGTGACCCGGTAGTCGGCGGGGCGCCAGGCGACGATGGCGCGCAGGGCGCCGACGTAGTAGGCGGCGGAGCCGCGCAGCAGGCGGGACGCGTTGGCGTTGGCGTTCGCGACGGCGTCGACGCCCGCGTAGACGCTGCCGAGGACGGCCGTGCCGTTGGCCTCGACGGCGTCGACGGCGCGCGGCTCGCCGTCCAGGAGGAGGCGGGCGAGGGCGGCCGGTTCGGACGGGACGCCGAGCTGGCGGGCGATGTCGTTGCCGCGTCCGGCGGGGACGACGCCGAACAGGGCGCCGGTCCCGGTGAGGGCGCCGCCGACGCGGCCGACCATGCCGTCGCCGCCGACGCCGAGGACGACGCGCCCGGCGGAGGCGGCGGCGCGGGCGAGGTCGGCGGCGTGGTCGAGGCCGCGGCTGTACTCGACGACGAGGTCGGCGCCGGCGTCGCGGAGGGCGCGGGCGAGCGGGATGAGCGAGGCGGCGGACGCCGAGCCCCCGGCGGCGGGGTTGACGACGGCGGTGAAGGCGCGCGGCACGGTCACTCCCCGGCCGGGGGGACGAGGACGCCGGGGTTGAGGATCCCGGCCGGGTCGAGGCGGTCCTTGACGGCGCGCAGGACGGCGCCGCCGAGGGGGCCGATCTCGCGCTCGTACCAGTCGCGGTGGTCGGTGCCGACGCCGTGGTGGTGGCTGATCGTCCCGCCCGCGCCGACGATCGCGTCGTTGGCGGCGCGCTTCGCCTCGTCCCAGTGCGGGAGGGGGTCCTCGCCCTGGGCGGAGACGACCGTGAAGTACAGGGACGCGCCCGAGTGGTAGACGTGCGAGATGTGGCACATCACGAGAGGCGGCGTGCCCGAGCCGGAGAGGGTGCCGATGAGGGCGTTGCGGACGGCGTCGTAGAGGCCGGGGATCCGCGACCAGAAGCCGGCGGTCTCCAGCGTCTCGACGAACGCGCCGACGTCCAGCAGGGAGTCGCGCAGGTAGGGGGCGTCGAAGCGGCCGTGCGCCCATTTCTCGCCGGGTTCGGCGCCGAGGGGTTCGCCGCCCGCGTCGCGCAGGACCTCGGCGGCGCGGGCGCGCCGGTCGGCGACCCGCGCGGCGGTCCCTTCGAAGCCGAGGACGGCGAGGCAGCCCGCGGCGGCGGAGCCGGAGCCGAGCGCGGCCGGGTCGGCGAGGCCGATCAGGGTCTCGGTCTCGTCGGAGAGGCGCAGGACCGCGGGGAGCGGGCCGTCCTGGGCGAGGCGGCGGAGCGCGGCGGCGCCCTCGGCGAACGACGGGAACCGCCAGCCCTCGTAGGCGCGTTCGGCGGGGGTCGGGTGGATCCGGACGGTCACCGAGGTGATCACGCCGAAGGCGCCCTCGGAGCCGAGGACGAGCTGGCGCAGGTCGGGCCCCGCGGCGGACTTCGGCGCGCGGCCGAGGTCGAGGGTGCCCTCGGGGGTCGCGACGGTGAGCCCGAGCACCATGTCGTCGAAGCGGCCGTACCCGGCGGACGCCTGCCCGCTGGACCGGGCGGCGGCGAATCCGCCGATCGTCGCCCATTCGTACGACTGGGGGAAGTGCCCGAGCGTGTACCCGTGCCCGGCGAGCAGGGCCTCCGCGTCGGGCGCCCGCAGGCCGGGCTGCAGGACGGCCGTGCGGGACTCGTGGTCGATCGAGACGAGGGCGTCCATCCGGCGCAGGTCGAGGGCGATGAACCGGTCGACGCCCTGCGGGGCGAGCCCGCCGACGACGGACGTGCCGCCGCCGAACGGGACGACGGCGATCCGGTGGTCGGTGCAGGCCCGCAGCACCGCGAGGACCTCGTCGTGCCCGCCGGGCAGGACGACGGCGTCGGGCGCGGCGGACGTCTCCCCGGCGCGTACGCGCAGCAGGTCGGGCGTCGATTTGCCGCGCGTGTGCCGGACGCGCGTGGTGGCGTCGGTGCGGACGTGTTCGGCGCCGCCCGCGGCGGCGGCGAGCGCGGCGAGTTCGGCCGCGTCCAGCCGGGGCTCGGCGGGCGCGATCCCGGCGAGGTCGACGGGCCGCGCGTCGCCCGTCCGCACGCCGAGCACGTCCCGCAGCAATCCGACGACGGGCTCGGGCAGCGGCGCCGCCCGGTCGGGGTCCCCCCAGCCGCTCCACCGCATGTCGCGCGTGTCCACCCTGCCTCCCGGCTCGTCGTTCCGTGTGGCTTACACTGTGACACATGACGTCGAATCGTCACAATGGGACCGGCGCCCGGACCGCCGACGACACCGTCCTGGACGCCGCCCGCGACTGCGTCCTCGCGGTCGGCGTGCGCCGGACGACGCTGACCGACATCGCGCGCCGCGCCGGCGTCTCGCGGATGACGCTGTACCGCCGCTGGCCGGACGTCCGCACGATCGTCGCCGACCTGATGACCCGCGAGTGGGTGGAGATCGGCGCCGCCGTGCAGCCGCCGGACGACGGCCGCCCGGTGCGCGAACGGCTGGTGGACGGCCTCGTCGAGGGGGTCCGCGCGTTCCGCGGCCACCCGCTGCTCCGCAAGATCGTCGACGTGGACCCCGAGCTGCTGCTCCCCTACGTCCTCGACCGCCTCGGCGCCAGCCAGCGGGCGTTCCTGGACCTGTTCGAGGAGGCGATCGCCGCCGGGCACGCCGACGGCACCGTCCGTCCCGGCCACCCGGCGCGGCAGGCGCGCGCTCTGCTGCTGGTCGTCCAGTCCTACGGGCTGTCGGGCCGCACCGTGATCGACGAGGACGACCCCGAGCTCTCCGCCGCCGCGTTCGACGCCGAACTGCGCGACGCCCTCGACCGGCTCCTCGCCCCATGACCGCCGCGCCGCTCGCCGACCGCGCCCCCTCGGCCGCCACCCGGCGGCGGCGTCCACCGGCCCCGCTCCGGTCCCCCGCCGCCACAGGTCCGCACCGGCGGGGGCTCCACCGGCCCGCACCGCACGTTAGAGAGGGCTCACGCCATGACTGATGCACCCGGACGATCGTCGCTGAACCGGGAGCGGCGCGCGCGCGAGCTGGCGGCGTTGCCGGACGAGGTCGTGGACGTCCTGGTCGTCGGGCTGGGCGCCACGGGGGCCGGGGCGGCGCTGGACGCCGCGTCGCGGGGGCTGTCGGTCGCCGCGATCGACGCGCACGATCTGGCGTTCGGGACGTCGCGGTGGAGTTCGAAGCTGATCCACGGCGGGCTGCGGTACCTGGCGTCGGGGCAGGTGGACGTGGCGCACGAGAGCGCCGTCGAACGGGGGACGCTGCTGACCCGGACGGCGCCGCACCTGGTGGCGGCGCAGCCGTTCGTCCTGCCGCTGACGCCGCTGGTGCCGCGCGCGCACGCGCTGGTGACGCGGGCGGGGCTGCACGCCGGGGACGCGCTGCGGATGGCCGCGCGGACGCAGCGGGCCGCGCTGCCGCGCCCGCGGCGGCTGTCGGCG
>NZ_JBHTJA010000103.1:0-23916 GCF_042675525.1 Actinomadura sediminis | reverse complement strand
CGCGGTCCCGTCCCTCCCGGACTCGGACGGGCGCGGCGGCGCGGGCGCGGGCGCGGGCGGCGGCGCGCGGGGCGCGGGCGTCCCGGTGGGGCTCTCGACGTTCTCGGGCGCCCCGGCGGGCGCGGGCTGGATCGACCGGTACGTCGGGACCAGCGCGAGCGCCGCGACGGACGCCCCGGCCACGGCCGTCGCGGTGCGGATCCGGGCCTTGCGGCGGCGGTGCCGGCGCCGGACGTCCGATGCCAGCGACCGCGGCGCCCGCGTGTCCGCCACCCGTTCGGCCATCGCGCGGCGCAGTTCGTCCTCAACGTCCATGTCATCCCCCCATCGGCGCCAGGTTCGTGTCGAGGCGTTCGCGGAGCCTGGCGAGTCCCCGCGACGCCTGGCTCTTGACGGTGCCGACGGAGCAGCCGAGCACCCGCGCGGTCTCCGCCTCCGAGAGGTCCTCCCAGAAGCGCAGGACGAGCACCGCGCGCTGGCGTGGCCCCAGTTTGCGAAGCTCGTCCATCAGCGCCCCTCTCAGTTCGACGGAGTGGTGCGGCGACGCGGTCGGCGTCTCGGGGAGCCGGGCCATGTGGATCTCCCGCAGCACCTTCCACCGCCGCGCCCGGCTGATCGTCAGGTTCACCAGGATCCGCCGGACGTACGGCTCGGGGTCGGCGTCGGCGTCGAGCCTGCCCCAGTGCCGGTACGCCTTCTCGAGGGCGGTCTGCAGCAGGTCCTCGGCGTCCTGCCCGGCGCCGCACAGCAGCGCCGCGGTGCGCAGCAGCGCGTTGCCGCGTGCCGCCACGAACTCCACGAACGACTCGTCGTCTCGACGCCCCACTGTGCTCCGTCCGGCTCGTGCGGTAACGGTCATCGGGGGCGGGCGGTCCCGGGCCACGGGGTCGGCGCCCGGGACCGCCCGCCGGTCTTTCGGGCCGGGTCCGGTCAGCGGGCCTGGCGCAGCGCGGCCGCGACGTCCTTCACCTGGCCGAGCGCGGGCGAGCCCTGGACGTGCATGAAGTAGCCGCTCGGGTCGCGGACGAGGACGCCGTGCCCGCCCGGAAGCTGCCACGCGGACGCGCCCGCGACGGCGACGGGCGTGCCGCCGGACGGCAGCTTCAGGCCCTCGCGGAGCTCCTGCTCGCCGACGCCGGACGGCGTCTGGACGCGCAGCACGCTGAGCCACCGGCCGCCCGCGCCCGTCCACTTCTGGGCGACCGTGCAGACCTTCTCGCCGCCGAGGTCGCGGGCGGCGCGGGACGTCGCCTCGTGGCGCAGGCCCTTGGTGAGCATGAGCGCCTTCTCCGCCGGGCCGCCGACCTCGACGGCCGGGTCGAGGTCGCGGCAGTCGAGGCGCGCGGCGGGCGCCTCGGGCAGGCCGGGCTTCGCGGGGACGCGGGCGTTCGGCGCGCCCGGCGACGCGGCCGCGGGGGCGTCGCCGTCCGCGGGCGGGCAGACGGGCAGGTCGGCGGCCTTGCGGCGCAGCTCCTCCGCCTTCGCCGCGGCGCTCTCCTTCGCCCCGGCGACGGCCTCGCCCGCCGCGGCGGTCGGCACGTCCGCCCGCGGGAGCCCGTTGCGGGCGAATTCGCCCGCCTTCTCCTTCGCGCCCTCGGCGGCGCCGGCCGGGAGGTCGACCTCCGGCACGTCCTGCTGCCGCAGCCCCTCCGTCCCGGGCACGGCGCCGGACGAGGGGAGCTTCGCGCCGGGCTCGGGCAGCTTCGCGCCGGGAGCCGGGACGCACGTCGGCGTCGCGGCGGGCGCGCCGGCGGCCTCCCGGGCGGCGGCGGGCCCGGACGCGTGCGCGCCCATGGGCGCGGCCGTGTCGGACCCCGCGCCGGTCATGGCCCACGTGACGCCGCCGCCGACGGACAGCGTCCCGACGGCGGACGCGGCGATGAGGGCGGCCTTGAGCGTGATCATGGTGATTCCCTTCTGCCCCGCAACACTCTTGCGCCCCTCGTCTACGCACGGACGGTGAGCAGGGTTGCACGGAAATCACAAGAATTTTCCGGCATGCCCATGCGACGCGATGGCCGCCGCGTGTCATGGGAGGTAGTCCGGTGTGATGATCCTGGTGGGGCGCCGGTTCGCCGCCGCGCGCCATCCGGCAACATTGGTCCATGGAGGCCCGTACCGTTCCCGCCCGTCCGGTCGACGAGGGTGCCGTCGCGCGCGGCGCCGCGCGCCCGGACACCGCGCTGCTCCCGAAGGCGCACCTGCACCTGCACTTCACCGGCTCGATGCGGCATTCGACGCTGGTCGAACTCGCCCGGCGGCACGGCGTGCACCTGCCGGACGCGCTCGTGGAGGACTGGCCGCCGCGGCTCCACGCGACGGACGAGCGCGGCTGGTTCCGGTTCCAGCGGCTGTACGACATCGCGCGCTCGGTCCTGCAGACGCCCGACGACCTGCGGCGGCTGCTGCGCGAGACGGCCGAGGACGAGGCCGCCGAAGGATCGGGCTGGCTGGAGATCCAGGTCGACCCCAGCGGGTACGCGGCGAAGTTCGGCGGGCTGACCCCGACCGTGGAACTCGTGCTGGACGCGGCCCGCGAGGCGTCGGCGGCGACCGGCGTCGGCATCGGGCTGGTGATCGCCGCGAACCGGACACGGCACCCGCTGGACGCGAAGACGCTCGCGCGGCTCGCCGTCCGGTACGCGGGGCAGGGCGTCGTCGGGTTCGGGCTGTCCAACGACGAACGGCGCGGCCGCGCCTACGACTTCGAGGGCGCGTTCCGGATCGCGCGGCGCGGCGGGCTCCTGTCGGACCCGCACGGCGGCGAGCTGCTCGGGCCCGCGAGCGTCCGCGAATGCCTGGAGACGCTCGGCGCCGACCGCATCGGGCACGGCGTGCGCGCCGTCGAGGACCCGTACCTGCTGGAGGCGATCGCGCGGCGCGGCGTGACGCTGGAGGTGTGCCCCGCGTCGAACGTCGGCCTCGGCGTCGCGGCGACCGCGGCGGACGTCCCCGTGCGGGCCCTGCACGAGGCCGGCGTCCCCATCGCGCTCGGCGCGGACGACCCGCTGCTGTTCGGGTCCCGGCTGGCCCGGCAGTACGAGCTCGTCCGGGCCGAGCACGGCTTCAGCGACGCCGAGCTCGCCGAACTGGCGCGGCAGTCGATCCGGGGGTCGGCCGCACCGGACGACGTCCGGGGGCGGCTCCTCGCGGGCATCGACGCCTGGCTCGCCGACGCGAACTGAACCGGCCGCGGCGGCTCACGCCCCGGGCCCGTCCGGGCTCCAGCGTCCGCGCCGTTCCAGGTGCGCCACCAGCAACTCGCCCGCGCGCAGGACGTGCGCGCGCATCTCGGCGGCCGCGCCCGGCCCGTCGGCCGCGCGCAGCGCGTCAAGGACGCGCCGGTGGTCGCGGACGGCGAGGCGCGGCCACTCGGGGACGTCGCCGAACAGCCCGCGCGGGACGTACCGGGCGGCCGTCCCCATCGACCACGCCAGCTTCGGGGACGCGGCGGCGACGTTGATCCGCCGGTGGAAGTCCCGGTTGTGCTGCTCCATCAGGTCCGGGCGGTGGAGGGTCCGGGCCTGTTCGAGCGCGCGGTGGAACGCGTCGAGGTCGCACAGCGCGGCGTCGTCCAGTGCCGCGGCGGCGCGCGCGGCCAGCTCGGCGGCGATGCCCGCCTGCACCCAGAACAGGTCCGCGACGTCCTGCTTCGACAGGGGCGCGACGACGAACCCGCGGCGCGGTTCGAGGACGACGAACCCCTCGCTGCGCAGCGACTTCAGCGCCTCCCGGACGGGCGTGACGCTGATCCGGAACTCGGCGGCGAGCCGTTCGAGGCGCAGGTGCTCGCCGGGCCGGACCCGCCCGTCGACGATCAGTTCGCGGATCCGCGCGGCGACCTCGTCGCCGAGCTGCAGGCGCATTCCGGCCGCCCCGGGACTCGGCGGCCGCGGACCCACCGGGCGCGGCGGTCGCGGGCCCGGCGGCGCGCCGGGCGTGTGCCGGGGCAGGGGGACGGCCACGGTGCACTCCCCAACGGGCCCCGCCGCGGCCGGGCCCCGCGGACGTCAAAGGGCCCGATATGTTCATGCCCGCGAAGGCCCGCCCTGACGCCCGCGAAACCGAAGCCCGCCCGCGCCCGGTGCCCCGCGCGACGCCGGATCGAGCCCCGCGCGTCGGGCCGCCGGGTCAGAGCGTGACGCCGACGAGGACCGGTTCGTTCACGAGCTCGACGCCGAACGCGTCCCGCACCCCGGCGCGCACCTCGCGGGCCAGGTCGAGGAGGTCGGCGGTCCGGGCGCCGCCCGGGTTGGTGAGCGCGAGGGTGTGCTTGCCGGAGATGCGGGCCGGACCCGCGCCGTGGCCCTTCGCGAACCCGGCGCGGTCGATGAGCCACGCGGCGGACGTCTTCGTGCGCCCGTCCGGCTCCGGGTAGCGGGGGAACGTCGCGTCCGGACCGAGCCGCTCGGCGACGCGGCGCTCCAGCTCGGCGAGCTGCGCCGGCTCCAGGATCGGGTTGGTGAAGAACGATCCGGCGCTGCGGCTGTCGGGATCGGCCGGGTCGAGCACCATGCCCTTGCCCTTCCGCAGCTCCAGGACGGCGTCGCGCGCCTCCTTCAGCGCGACCCGCTCGCCGGGCCGCACGTCCAGCTTGCGGGCCAGCTCCGCGTACGCGATCGGCTGCGACTCCTCCGACTCGCGCAGCGCGTACGTCACGTCCAGGACGACGTACCGGTCGTCGCCCTTGAACACGCTGTTGCGGTAGGTGAAGCGGCACTCGTCCGGGCCGAGCGTCACCCACGCGCGGTCGCGCCGGTCGTAGGCGCGGACCCGGACGATCGTCTCGCTGACGTCCTGCCCGTAGGCGCCGACGTTCTGGATGGGCGTCGCACCGACCCGCCCGGGGATCCCCGACAGGCACTCGACGCCGGCGAGGCCGTCGGACACGCAGCGGGCGACGAACGGGTCCCAGTCCTCGCCGGCCTGGACGCGGACGTGCACCCGCCCGCCCTCGGCGGCGACGCGCTCGGTCCCGCGCGTCCCGACGTGCACGACCGTCCCGGGGAACCCGTCGTCGGACACCACCACGTTGCTGCCGCCGCCGAGCACCAGCAGCGGCGCCCCCGACTCGTCGGCCTCCCGGACCGCCGCGACGACCTCCTCCTCGGTGGTCGCCTCGACGAACCGCCGGGCGGGGCCGCCCAGCCGCAGCGTGGTGTATCCGGCCAGGTTCACCTCTTCGGCGATCACCGCCACGTCGTCCATCCCTCCGTCGCATGTTCGCGTCCGCGCCGGCCGGGCGTCCCCGGCCGGCGCGGACGGGCGCGCGCCCGTTCAGGCGAGACGGACGACCGCCTTGGCGCGCGTGAGGACCTTCTGGTCGTTCGACTTGGCGGTGAGCGCCACGACGACCTTGCCGTCGTCCAGCTTCTCCTCCACCGTGCCGCTGATCTCCAGCGACGCGCCGCCCTCGTCGGGGACGACCACGGGCGAGGAGAACCGTACCCCGTAGTCGACGACCGCACCCGGGTCACCCGCCCAGTCGGTGACGAACCGGCCGCCCTGCGCCATCGTGTACATGCCGTGCGCGATGACGTCGGGCAGCCCGACCGCCTTCGCGAACGACTCGCGCCAGTGGATCGGGTTGAAGTCGCCGGACGCGCCCGCGTACATGACGAGGTTCGCGCGGTCGACCTTGTACGTCTGGGCGGGGATCTCGGTGCCGACCTCGACGTCGTCGTACTTCACCTTCGCGGTCATCCTCAGGCCCCCCGCTCCACGATCGTGTTGTAGGTCTTGCAGACGAGCTCGCCCTCGACCGTCTTCACGTCGGTCTCCACGACCATCTTCTCGTTGTTGCCGATCGACTTGATCTCGGTGATCGTCGACGTGCAGGTCACGACGTCCCCGGCCTTGATCGGGCGGGTGTACTCGAACCGCTGCTCGCCGTGCACGACCATCGCGTAGTTGAGGTTGAGGTCGGGGTCGGCGAGACCGGGGTTGCCGAGCGACACCACGATCGGGAACGTGGGCGGCGCGATGACGTCGGGGTGCCCGGCCGCCTTCGCCGCGTCCGCGTCCCGGTACACGGGGTTGGGGTCGCCGATCGCGTCCGCGAACTCGCGGATCTTGACGCGGCTGACCTCGTAGGGCTCGCTGGGCGGGAAGCTCCGCCCGATGAAATCACGGTTCAGTGCCATGCAGTCCGTCCTTCCAGGTCGAACGGGGCGTCGCGCCCGGGTGCCCGCGCCGTGAGCACCGTTCCCTCTGCGTTTCGACGGACGGTAACAGAATGACGTTCAGCCCGTCCTCGCGGGTCTCACCCACGAGAACGGGCTGAAGGTCGTGCTGAACAGGTGGGCAAGCCGCGAAGAAGTCGCTCCGCCCGGCCTCCTGGGCCCCGCGCCGCTCCCCCTCGCACCAGGCGAAACGGGCGGCCCGTTGCGCGATCCGCGCGGCGCTACCGGGCTCCCGCGCGAGCCGGGCTCCCGTCGAACGTGCCCGGACGGCGTTGGGCTGAGGACCCCCGTGCGCCAGGGCTGCCTCGGCCGCCCGCAGGACGCTCGGTCCCCCCCGCGTGCGCCGGTCTTCCGTCACCCGAGGGCGCGCGGCCCGGGGGCCTGCATGCACCGGTTTCGCGTCGCCGCCGCAGGACGCTAGGTCCGGGCCCCGCGTGCACCGGTCTTCCGTCGCCTGAGGGCGCGCGGCCCGGGGCCTGCAAGCCGGCTTGCGCAGGAGTGCCGCAGGGCGTTCGGCCCGGGGCCCGTGCGAGCCGGGCTCGCGTCGGACGTGCCCGCAGGATGCTCGGGGGGCCTGCCCCGTGCGCCGGGGCTCGGTTCCGCGCGCGGCCGTAGGGCGCTCTGCGCCCGGAGGCCGCGCGGCTCCCCGGCGTCGGTCAGCGGGTCTCGCGGTGCGGGCGGTGGCACCGGCAGTTCGGGCAGTACTTCTTGATCTCGAGGCGGTCCGGGTCGTTGCGCCGGTTCTTCCGCGTGATGTAGTTGCGGTGCTTGCACTCCTGGCAGGCCAGCGTGATCTTCGGCCGGACGTCGGTGGCAGCCACGATGGAGTGCCTTTCTGAGCTAGGGACAAGGAACTTCGGACCGGGGCCGCCCGTGGGGCGGCCGGCGGTACGAACCCAGCCTGCTCACCTCCCGGAGGAGGTGAGAGACCTGGGTAGTAGCGAGGGCCGGACTTGAACCGGCGACACAGCGATTATGAGCCGCTTGCTCTGCCTGACTGAGCTACCCCGCCGTGATGGTCGGTGTGGACCGGTTCGAAGGATACCGGATGCCCACCGCACCCTCGGAACAGCATTTCCCGGACCGTGGTCGGGGACGCATGTTCGAGCGGCCCTTCGGGCCGTCTCCCAGGTTACCCGGTACGCCGGTGACCTGCGAATCGTCCCAATGGAACCGGTGGGACGCTACCACAGGGCCCTGACACTAGGCGAATCCGGACGGCCGGGCCCGGGGCGCCCCGGGGAACGACGAAGGCCGCCCTCCGATCGTCCGGACGGCGGCCGTGGTGTCGTTGAGCCCCTTTACGGAATCGAACCGTAGACCTTCTCCTTACCATGGAGACGCTCTGCCGACTGAGCTAAAGGGGCTTGCGTCGTTCGCGCAGTGAAAACCATACACGGCCCGGGCACCACTTGCGAACTGGAAAGCCCCGCTCACCCTTCCCGCCGCTCGGCGGCGGCGTATCCGCAGGTCAGCGCAGGAGGTGCCGGCCGATGACGAGCTGCTGGATCTGGCTCGTGCCCTCGTAGATGCGGAACAGGCGGACGTCCCGGTAGAACCGCTCGACGGCGACGCCCCGCATGTAGCCCATCCCGCCGTGGACCTGGACGGCCCGGTCGGCGACCCGGCCGACCATCTCGGAGCAGAAGTACTTCGCGCAGGACGGCCCGAGCTTGGTGTCCTCGCCGGCGTCGTAGGCCCGCGCGGCCTCCAGGACCATCGACCGTCCCGCGTACAGCTCGGCCTGCGAGTCGGCGAGGAGGCCCTGCACGAGCTGGTACTCGCCGATCTTCCGGCCGCCCTGGGCGCGTTCCTTCGCGTACGCGACGGCCTCGTCCTGGATCCGCTGGGCGAGGCCCACGCAGACCGCGGAGATGCTCAGCCGCCCGTGCGCGAGGGACGCCATCGCGGTGCGGAACCCGGTGCCCTCCGTGCCGACCATCGCGTCGGCGGGGACGCGGACGCCGTCGAAGAACACCTCGGCGGTGTGCGCCCCGCGCTGCCCCATCTTCTCGTCGGACGGCCCGATCTTCAGGCCGTCCGTCCCCTTCTCGACGAGGAAGGTGGAGATGCCGCGCGAGCCCTCGCCGCCCGTCCGGGCGAACACCATGAAGACGTCCGCTTCCGGGGCGTTGGTGATGAACCGCTTCGCACCGTCGATGACGTACTCGTCGCCGTCGCGGCGCGCGGACGTCGTGAGCGTGCTCGGGTCGGACCCGGCCTCGGCCTCGGTGAGCGCGAACGCGCCGACGACCTCCCCGGACGCGAGGCGGGGCAGCCAGCGGTCCTTCTGCGCGTCCGTCCCGGCGTGGACGAGGACCTGCCCGGCGATGCCGTTGCTCGTCCCGAACATCGACCGGAACGCCGGGCTGGCGTAGCCGATCTCGAAGACGAGCCGGACCTCCTCGCTCATCGACAGCCCCAGGCCGCCGTACTCCTCGGGCAGCGCGTACCCGAACAGGCCCATGTCGCGGGACGTGCGCCGCACCGACTCGGGGATCGCGTCGGTCTCCTCGATCTCCTCCTCGCGCGGGATCACCTCGTCGCGGACGAAGCGGCGGACGGCCTGCAGCACGTCGTCGAAATCCTGTGGCTCCATGGCCCTATTCTAGAATCCTTTTCTAGGATGGCGTCTAGAACCTGACGAGAACCGCCGTCGCGTCGTCGTGCCGCTTGCCCCGCCCGGCGGCGTCCGCGGGCTGCGCCGCCTCCGCCTCGCGCGTGCGCCGCACCAGCTCGGCGGGCCCCTCCTCGTCCAGGACCCGGAGCAGCCCCGCCCAGCTCAGCCGCCCGAACCGCTCCACCAGGCGGGACGCGCCGTCGCTCAGCACCGCCGCCCGGCGCAGCCCCCGCAGCGGCACCCGTCCCGTGCGGGCCTCGTACGCCGCCTCCGGTTTCGTGCTCGCGACCCAGAACCCGCCGGGGCTGTTGCGCGCCGCCCGCACCGCCGCGCGCGTGTAGCTCGGCAGCCGGTCGATCCGGTCGTCCCGGCAGACGACCGGCCCGGCGGACGTCTCGAACACGATCGGGGAGTCGGCGAGGACGAGCCAGTCGACGGCGTCCGCGCGGCGGCGCAGCACCGAGACCGTCGCCGACGGGCTGTCCGGATCGCCGAGGTCGCACGTGCCGGCGTGCGCCTCCCCCGTCACCTTGATCGCCTCGGCCACCAGGTCGGGCAGCGGCTCCCCGGCCTCGGCCGCCAGGCCCGCCGCGATCCGCCCGCCGAGCCGCCGCACCAGCCACGCCGGGTCGTGCCGGCACCCGCCGTCCACGCCCGGCGGCGCGGTCGCCCCGTCCAGCAGCACCACCCAGCCGGGCCCGGCCGCCACGAAGTCCTCGTTCTCCCGGCCCGGCGTCGCCTCGCTCGCATAGCTCACCTGCACGCGTCCAGATCTACCCGCACGGCCGTCCGTCCGGGGCGGACGCCACCGAATCCTCACCTTCGGGACCTGCCCGCGAGCGGGATGACGCAACGACGTCCCGCACTTTCCGCTCGTCCTCTCGGGGGCTTTACCGCACGAAATGGAACCACGTTACCGGGCCGCTCAGAATCGCCCGTATACCACTTTCGCGCGGCCGTATAACCGTCCGGCCATATGACGAGTCGAACATAGGGCACCCTCTTTTAGGTATTAGCCGGTGATATCGCTCACGTGCATCCTCGTCACGTGTACTCGACCGGAAGGCCCAGGTGATGGACATCGACCGCCGGCAAGCGGCACGCCGCGTCTCATGGGCGGCCTTCATCGGCACCACCATCGAGTGGTACGACTTCTTCCTCTACGGAACGGCCGCCGCGCTCGTCTTCAGCAAGCAGTTCTTCCCCACCATGGACCCCGTCGCCGGTTCCATCGCCTCGTTCGGCACGATGACCGTCGGGTTCCTCGCCCGCCCCCTCGGCGGCGTCATATTCGGCCATTTCGGCGACCGCATCGGACGGCGCAACACACTCGTCGTCTCACTGCTGATCATGGGGATCGGGACGGCGCTCATCGGCCTGCTCCCGACCTACGAGACCCTCGGCATCTGGGCCGCCGTCCTCCTGGTCGTGCTCCGCATCGCCCAGGGCATCGGCCTCGGCGGCGAACTCGGCGGCGCCGTCGTCCTCACCATGGAGCACGCGCCCGCGGGACGGCGCGGCCTGTTCGGCGCCTTCCCCATGATGGGGACGCCCGCCGGGATGCTGTGCGCGAACGCCGTCTTCCTCGGCGTCTCGGCCCTGCTCGGCGACGCCGCGTTCCAGTCGTGGGGCTGGCGGGTGCCGTTCCTGCTCAGCCTCGCCCTCGTCGGCGTCGGCCTGTACCTGCGGCTCCGCATCGAGGAAAGCCCCGACTACGAGGGGCTCGTCGAGCGCCGCAAGCCCGTCAGGCTGCCGGTCGCGCTCGTCCTGCGCGACCACTGGCGCTCGGTCGTCCACACCATCTGCGTCATCATCGGCAACAGCGCCGTCGCGTACATCTTCATGGTCTACGCCCTGTCCTACGGCGAGGACAACGCCGCCCTCGACCGCGACTACCTGCTCATGTGCGTCATCGGCGGATCCGCCCTCTGGCTGGTCACCGCGCCGCTCTGGGCGCACTGGACGGACCGGTTCGGCATGCGGGCCGTGTTCACCGGGGGCTCGGTGTTCCTCCTGGCCGGCGCCGTCGCGATCCTCCCGGTGATCAACACGGGCAACCTCGTCCTGATCGCGGTGTTCATGGTGCTGATGGGCGCCGTCCTGTCGATGAGCCACGCCCCGCAGGGCACGCTCACCGCGAGCTTCTTCCCCGTCGCCATCCGGTACTCCGGCACGTCCGTCGCCTACCAGCTCGCCGCCCTGCTCGGCGGCGGCATCACCCCGCTCGTCGCCGAGTCCCTGTTCGCCTCCACCGGCACCTCCATGGCGATCACCGGCTACCTCGCGGTGATCGCCGCCGTCAGCCTCGCCGCCGCGCTCGTCATCCCCCGCGACCACGCCCGCGCGGACGAACCGGAGAAGGTCGCCGTCCCGAGCTGAACCGTCACGCCGGGGACGGGACCGCACGCGCCCCCACGAGGTCCGGATCGTCCGCGTAGAAACGGACGCTCCGGACCTCGACCCGCTTCCCGAGCGGACGCACCGCCACGATCGGCTCCGTCAGCTCGACCAGCACGTTCGTCTGCGACGCGACCGCCACCGCCAGCCGCCCCTCCGACACCCGCACCAGCCCGCTCTCGTTGTAGTTCCGGACCGTCCGCACCGACGCGATCTTCTCCCGGGGGATCCGCAGGTCGAAGAACGCCCCGTACCGGACGCGCACCTCCTCGTCCGTCACCACGTGCGGGCGCGTGACGCACGCGGCGATGACCGCCACCACGATCAGGATCGAGTACAGATCCACGAACAGGACGGCCATCCTCAGCGCCTCGGGGGCACCCACCGCCCGCAGCAGCAGCTCCACCCCGGCCAGCTCGATCACCATCGCCAGCAGGAACGCAAGCTGGATCGCCGTCTGCCCCTTCGAGTACGGGACGCCGACACCGCCCGCGGGCACCCCGTGCCGGCGTCGCGCCACGAACATCCACAGGCTGACCAGCCCGTCCTTGTCGAACGCCATGATCCTGCGCACCTGCACGGGCACGATCGTCCGGTACGCGTGCCGCACCGCCGCCGCCCGTCCCGCCCCGTCCCGGCGCGCCCCCCGGTACAGGCGGAACGCGACCGTCCCCTCCAGCACCAGCGCCGCGAGCACGCACACCTCGCCCGCGACCAGCACCCCGTGGGGCAGCGCCACCCCCGACCCCAGCAGCACCAGCAGGACGAGCTCGAGCGGGACCATCGCGAACAGCACGCCCCTCGCGACCCTCAGCATCGCCGCACCCGCCGGAGCACCTCCGCCTGCGCGGGCGTCATCCCGTCGAGATACGGCCCCTCGTCCGCCTGCTCCGCGAAGGCCCGCACCATCTCCGCCGGCAGGAGCGCCGCGAAGTCCGCCGCGACCTCCGCGACGCGCGGATCGTCCACGTCGGCGTCCGCCAGCTCGTCCATCCGCGCGTACAGGTCCCGCACCCGCGCGGCCGCCTCCGGTTCCGCCAGCGGACGCAGCACCTCCACCATCCACTCGCGCCCGTCCGGGCCCGCCGCCGTGTCGGCGAGGGCGAGCATTCCCCGGTCGAGTTCCGCGAACTTCGAACCACCGCCCGTGAGGTCCCGCAGCACCCCCGCCATCTCGGGCGACACCGCCGAGTCGGGGTGCAGCTCGCCGTCCTCCAGCAGCAGCGCCAGCCGCAGCCGCCGCTCCCGGATCGCGGCCTCCTGCCGGGCCAGGTCGTCGTCGAGCTCCCGCAGCACCTCCCGCAGGTCGCGGCCCCGATCGTCCGCGAGCACGTCACGGACCTCGTCCAGCGACATCCCCAGCTCGACCAGCCGCCGCACCCGCGCGAGCAGCACCGCGTCCCGCATCCGGTACTCGCGATACCCGTTCGACAGCCGCTCCGGCTCCGGCAGCAGGCCCTGTGCGTGGTAATGCCGCACCGTGCGGGTCGACACCCCCACCAGCGCCGCAAGCTCTCCGATTCGCATACCGCCATTGAAAACGTTGACGTCGCGTCAAGGTCAAACGTCGCCGACGACCGACACCGGCTGCGCCGGCCCCGCCTCGACCGCCTCCGCCACCCGCCGCGCCGCCTCCCCCGGTTCCACCCGCTCCGTGTGCACCACGAGGTTGAACACCGGATCCTCGAGCCCGAGCAGATCCCGCCGCGTCTCGTCCCACACCCCCAGGACGCCCCGCGCGTCGGCGTCGCCCCGCCGCTGCGCCCGCAACCCGCACACCTCCCGCGGCGCCCACAGCAGCACGCTCACCCACCCGAAGAACGGCACCGCGAACTTCAACCGCTGCAGATCCGCGACGTCGCTCGTCCACGCCACCGGGACGCGTCCCGCATCGGCGACCGCGTCCATGTCCCGCCGATCGACCGCGACCTCCCCGCGAAGCTCGACGGCGATCCGCCCCGACGCCCGCAGCGCGTCGAACTCCCCCGGCGCGAGTGCGTCCGCCGCCACCACCGGCAGCCGCACGAACCGTCCGTCCAGGCGGAACAGCTCCTCCGCGACCGTCGACTTCCCCACCGCCGCGGGCCCGCAGAGGATCACCCCACGTCTCACCCCTCCGACCCTACGCACGCCCCGCCAACCGCCGCCCCAAGCAACGACAGATCGCCCCCAACTACCCCCGCGAACGGGCGGCGAAGCCGAACCCGCGGACGAACCGCCACCGGTCGGCCGCCGCGTCGAAGCGCTCCAGCCGGAGCGAGCGGACCTCGAAGGCACCACCGCCGTCGAGCACCTTCCGGGCCTCCGCGCGAAGATCGTCCCGTCCACACGCCGCGTCCGTCAGGCGCAGCAGCGTCACGTCCGGAAGCTCTCGATCCGGACGCACAGCCGCTCCGGAAGCGGCGGGTTGCGTAGTCCCCGGCAAGGGCGGCACATCAACCTCACAACGTCCGAGTGCCCGAAAACGGCGAAGCCCCGAACGCCAGCATGCATCAGCCCGACACGTCCTCGGCCACCGCGCGGTCCCATCTCGCCGAGGCCCCTTCACCGGAGTCCCCGTACTCGTCCGGGCACGCAGTGAATTCATCGGGACGCGCCGGGCGCGGATTACAGCACCGCTGACCTGCTTCTTCGTGCGCCGCCCGCTCGATCCCGCCGTTCCCCCGGTGGCTCGTGGCGACCATCCGCAAGGGACAGCGATGATCGATTCCCGTACTCTGTCGGGGAGAGGGGTTGGTGTGCATGGATAACGGCCTTGGCAATGGCCAATGGGTTCGCACCCGCAACGATCAGAGCGCTCGCGCCTTCGCGAAAGAGCTGGAGCAGCGCAGACAGCACGTCCCGCAGCGCACCCGCAACCAGAAGATCGCCCTCGCCGGCTTCACCGTCGTGGTCCTGCTCGTCCTCGTCGCCTACTGGGCCCTGGGCTGACCGTCCACGCCCGGTTCGCGACCTTCCGGGACCGCCCCGGAGACGCCGCCTGCCCGGGACCCGCGCGACGCCCTCGATGACTTAGCGGTCGCGTGCGTCCACGGACTCCGGCGACCTCCCGACCCGGAGCGCCCGGGCACGTTCGCCCGTGTTCTCCGGTCGGATGCGGTCGGCGAGGCATGTCCGGTGAGAGATGACGGTATGGCTTCCCGGACCGTCGTTGCTTCGCACGTCCATGACGAGACCGTCGCCTCCGGGACTCAGGGTGGCCCAAGCGCCGCAGAAGTCACACGGCCAGGTGAAACTCTCCAAGTCGGCGGGTCGTATGCTGAGCCGCACCCAAGCGGGCGGGTACCACCTGCGGACTTGTTCCACCACGGCATCGATCTCCGTGCCGACCGCGGGGTAGAGGTCGAGCAACTCCTCATTGCTGTTCACAGTCCGGCTGAACTGCTGGATCATGTCGATCGACGCGCCAACGTCTTCGTGCCCGACCACCTTGACGATCACGCCCCAGGGGTGATGGCCGACGACCTTTGCCCGGACGCGCTCACCGGGGATGAGAGCGAAACTCGCGGTCTCAAAACGTTCCACGAACAGCATCATCTCAACGGAAGCCTCCGGCCGCTTTGCCGTCATCGGCCACGACTGACGCATCGACCGCTCCAGAGCTGGCCGGCGCGCGTACCCAATCCCCCCAGCCGGCCGTAACACTCGCGACGCTGCTGGGCCACGGCCCCGCCCTGGAACTCGTCACACCACCGGTCCCGATGGAGCCGGTTCGTTCCGGACGACGACGCGACACCGCCGACCGGCCCGGCAAGCGGCTACAGCCGGACACACGCCAACGGCCCCTGACCGTTGGTGCTGGTCAGGGGCCGGTTAGGCTGGTGTGGCGGGTCCAGGATTCGAACCTGGGTAGGCTAAGCCGACGGATTTACAGTCCGCTCCCATTGGCCACTCGGGCAACCCGCCGTGGTGTCGCGCTCGGCGACGGCACTGGAAAGAATAGCGGACGGGACGAGTGGACGTGACATCGGTGGTCGGTGAGGTAGCGGGGGTGCAGGCGCTACCCTGCGCTTGAGCTGTGTTGACGTGGTGAGGTCTGTGGTGCGTTCAGGAACGATCTTCAGTTTCGACAATGTGCGGGGGTACGGGTTCATCGTGCCGGACGGGGGCGGCGAGGACGTGTTCGTGCACGCCAACGACCTGCTGGACGACAAGAGCCTGTTCACGCCCGGGACTTCGGTGGAGTTCGAGGTCGCGCAGGGGGAGCGGGGGCCGAAGGCGTTCGCGGTGCGGGCGCTCGAGGAGCCTCGGCCGTCCGAGCGTCCTCCGGCGCGGCGGACGGCCGAGTCGTTCGACGACGACGTGCTGTGCGACGTCCTGTCGTCGCGGGAGCTGGGGCACGAGATCACCGATGTGCTGCTGGCGAAGGTGCCGGAGCTCACGGGCGGGCAGATCGTGAAGATCCGCGAGAGCCTGCTGGGGGTCGCGCAGAAGCACGGGTGGACCGAGGACTGAAGTGCGGGGAAGGTCGATACGCTTCGTCGAGGTGCTAGTCGCAGAGGGGACGTCTGATGGCCGACAGTAGTTTCGACGTGGTCTCGAAGTTGGACCGGCAGGAGGTCGACAACGCGCTGAACCAGGCCGCGAAGGAGGTGGCCAACAGGTTCGACTTCCGGAACGTGGACGCGGGGGTCAAGTGGTCCGGGGAGACCATCGAGATCCAGGCGAACACCGAGGAGCGCGCGAAGGCCGTGCTGGACGTGCTGAAGGACAAGCTCGTGAAGCGGGGGATCTCGCTGAAGGCGATCGATCCGGGCGAGCCGAAGGCGTCGGGGAAGCTGTACAAGATCGGCGTCGGGCTGAAGGAGGGCATCTCCCAGGAGGACGCCAAGAAGATCGGCAAGATCATCCGGGATGAGGGCCCGAAGGGCGTGAAGGCGCAGATCCAGGGGGACGAGCTGCGGGTCACCTCGAAGAAGAAGGACGACCTGCAGGAGGTCATCTCCCTGCTGAAGGGCAAGGACCTCGATGTCGCGCTTCAGTTCGTGAACTACCGCTGACGTTCGAGAGCGCGCCGGCCGTCTCCCCCGCAGAGACGGCCGGCGCGCTCGTTTTCTATGACGCCGCGGAGCCCCGGGTGGTTCGGCCGAATCCTCAGCGGGCCATGCGTTCGAGGCGGGCGATGCGGTCGGCGGTCGGGGGGTGGGTGGAGAACAGCCTGCCGATGCCCGCGCCCCGGAACGGGTTCGCGATCATGAGGGAGCTGGTGGTCGCGAGTTCGGGGTCCTGGGGCAGCGGCATCGCGCGGGTGCCGGCCTCGATCTTGCGGAGGGCCGAGGCGAGGGCGAGGGGGTCGCCGGTGATGCGGGCCCCGGCGGCGTCGGCGGCGTACTCGCGGGTTCGGCTGATCCCCATCTGCACGACGGCGGCGGCGACGGGTCCGAGGACGAGCATGAGGAGGGCCCCGAGGACGCCGGGGCCGTCGTCGTCCTCGGAACGCCCGAGCGGCAGGAAGATCGCGAGGTACGACAGGTAGGTGATCACGGTCGCGATGGCGGCGGCGACCGAGGAGATCAGGATGTCGCGGTTGTAGACGTGCGAGAGTTCGTGGCCGAGGACGGCGCGGAGTTCGCGTTCGTCCAGCATGCGGAGGATGCCGCGGGTGCAGCAGACGGCGGCGTTGCGGGGGTTGCGGCCGGTGGCGAACGCGTTGGGCTGCATGGTCTCGGAGACGTACAGGCGCGGCATCGGCTGTCGTTGGGACGTCGCGAGTTCGCGGACGAGCCGGTACAGGACGGGCGCCTCGACTTCGCCGAC
The DNA here is from genome assembly GCF_042675525.1 of Actinomadura sediminis. Lineage (NCBI taxonomy): Bacteria > Bacillati > Actinomycetota > Actinomycetes > Streptosporangiales > Thermomonosporaceae > Actinomadura > Actinomadura sediminis. The sequence goes on along the minus strand of NZ_JBHTJA010000103.1, from coordinate 6,960 downwards.
GGGGTGGGCGCGCATGGAGCGCAGCGCGATCCGGTCGCTGAAGAAGTAGGCGACGCCGTTGGTGCCGAGCGCGATGACGAGGGCGATGGTCAGGCCGGCGCCTCCGCCGATCACCCAGCCGACCGCGAGCATCAAGGCCGACAGCGCAGCGATGAGTGCCGCGGTTTTGATGCCGTTGAACTGCACTTCTCCGAAGCCTCCCCGTTTGCTCCACCCATCACCGAGAACGGGGTGACCTGCCCGAACGTTCCCGTCAGGTCGCGGCGGTCACCGTCTGCAGGATGATCTGCGGCGCGACGGACAGGACGAGCGCGCCCGCGGCGGTCGCGGCGACGGCGAAGCGGACGGGCAGGCCGGGGGCGGTTTCGGGGGCCGGGCCGGTGGGCGCGGCGAACAGGCGGGCGGCCCAGAGCAGGTAGTAGTAGAGCCCGACGACGGTGTTGATCGCCATGACGACGGCGAGCCAGACGACGTCGCCGGCGACGACGCCGCGGAACACGACGACCTTCGCGAACAGGCCCATGACGCCCGGCGGGAGCCCGGCGAGGCAGATGAGGAAGAAGGCGAGGGCCGCACCGGTGGCGGGGGCGCGGCGGGCGAGCCCGCGGAAGTCGTCCAGGGTGTCGATCGGCTGGGACGTCTCGTCGGTGCGGCGGCGGAATCCGGTGACGACGGCGAACGCGCCGAGGTTCATGACGGCGTAGAAGGCGACGTAGGCGGTGGTGGCGGCGACGGCCTCGGGGAGCCGGTCGGTGCCGACCGCGAGCGGCGCGAGCATGTACCCGGACTGCGCGACCGACGACCAGGCGAGCAGGCGGATCGCGGTGCGCTGGCGGAGCGCGACGAGGTTGCCGAGCGTCATGGTGACGGCCGCGAGGACGGCGACGAGCGGCCCCCACACGTGCGCGTAGGCGGGCAGGCCGAGGGACAGGACGATCGCGAGCCCGGCGAATCCGGCGGCCTTCGACACGACGGACAGGAACGCGGCGACGGGGAGCGGGGCTCCCTCGTAGACGTCCGGCGCCCAGAAGTGGAACGGGACGGCCGCGACCTTGAACCCGAAGCCGGTGAGGAGGAGGACGATCCCGGTGGCCGCGACCGCGTCGAGGTCGGCGGGGAGCGTCTCGAGGGCGGGGGCGACGCGGTCGAGGTGCATCGCGCCGGTGGCGCCGTAGAGGAGGCTGACGCCGAACAGCATGATCGCGGCGGAGACGACGGAGACGAGGAAGAGCTTGAGGGCGGCCTCGGAGGCGGTGCCGTCGTAGCGGCGCAGCCCGACGAGCGCGAACACCGGCAGCGAGAGGGTTTCGAGGGCGACGACCAGCAGGATCAGGTCGCGGGCGGCGACGAGGGTGAGCGCGCCGGTGACGGCGGCCAGCAGGAGGAAGTGGTACTCCCCCGCCGGGACGTTCGCGTCGGCGATCTGCCGCACGGACAGCAGGACGACGACCGCGGCGGCGAGGAGGACGATCCCCTGGAAGGCGAGCGTGAAGTCGTCGGCGACGTACGAGCAGGACGCGGGGCCGTCGCCGCGCAGGCCGTCCGGCAGGCAGAACGTGGCGCGGCGGTCGCCGGGGCCGAGCGCGAGGACGGCGCCGAACGCGGCGAGCAGGGACGCGCCGGACAGCGGGCCGAGGGCGCGGCGCGGCACGCCGAACGCGTCGCCGAGCAGCAGCGCGACGGCGGCGATCGCGGTGATCAGCGGCGGGGCGACGGCCGCGTAGTCGATGCTCTGGATCATCAGCCGCCTCCGAGCAGGGCCCGCACGGGGGCGGTCGTCACGTCTAGCAGGGTCTTCGGCCACAGCCCGATGAGCAGGGTGAACGCGACCAGGGGGAGCCAGGCGGCGTACTCCTGGACGGTGACGGCGGCGGGGGCCCGCGGCGGGGCGCCGGCGTCCGGGCGGCCGTGGGTGAGCGTGGAGAGCATGCGCAGGAAGTAGGCGGCGGTGAGGACGGCGCCGAGCGCGGCGACCGCCAGGAAGATCAGGAACGCGGTGCGGGGCAGGTCGGGGGCGGGCCGGTACGCGCCCATGAGGGCCATCATCTCGCCCCAGAACCCGGCGAGCCCGGGCAGCCCGAGGGACGCGACGGACGCGAACGTCAGGACGGACGCGAGCCGGGGGGCGGTCGCGAGCATGCCGCCGCCCAGCGCGTCCAGGTCATAGGTGCCCCAGCGTTCCTTGACCGCCCCGGCGAGGAAGAACAGCAGGCCGGTGATGAGGCCGTGCGCGATGTTGCCGAACAGCGCCGCGTTCACCCCGACGGGCGTCAGCGTCGCGATGCCGAGCAGGACGAACCCCATGTGCCCGACCGACGAGTACGCGATCATCCGTTTGAGGTCGCGCTGGGCGAGGCAGGCGAGGGCGCCGTAGACGATGCCGATCACGGCGAGGAGGGCGAGCCACGGCGCCCAGAACGCGGCGCCGTCCGGGGCGAGCGGGACGGCGACGCGGACCAGCCCGTAGGTGCCCATCTTCAGCAGCACCCCGGCGAGCAGGACGGACCCGACGGTCGGGGCCTCGGTGTGCGCGTCGGGCAGCCAGGTGTGCAGCGGCCACATCGGCGCCTTCACCGCGAACCCGAGCCCCATCAGCGCGAACGCGGTCACCTGCATGCCGTGGGTCAGGCCGGCGCCGTGCCGGGCGGCGAGCTCGGTCATGTCGAGCGTCCCGGCGTGGACGGCGACCAGCAGCATCCCGGCGAGCAGCAGCCCGGACCCGAGGAGCGTGTAGAGGACGAACTTGTTCGCGGCGGCGCGCCGCCCCGGCCCGCCCCACAGCACGATCACCGCGTACATCGGGATCAGGACGACCTCGAAGAAGACGAAGAACAGCACGAGGTCGAGGGATGTGAACGTGCCGAGCAGCCCGACCTCCAGGACGAGCAGCAGCGCGGTCAGCAGCCGCACGTCGCCGCCGTCCGGGACGTGCCGGAGCAGGTGCAGGAAGCACAGGAAGGTGAGCAGGGCGGTGAGGGCGACGAGCGGGAGGGAGATCCCGTCGGCGCCCAGGTGGAAGCGGAGGCCGATCGCCGGGGCCCATTCCCGGTCGACGCCGAGCTGGACGGCGGACGGGTTCGCGTAGTCGAACGCGTTGAGCGCGGCGACCGCGACGAGGAGCGTCGCGCCGGACGTGAACGTCCCGAACCGGCGGACGGCGAGGCCCGTGGCGAGGAACCGCTCGCGCGGCAGCAGCAGCGCGAGCGCCCCGGCGAGCGGGATCGCCATCATCACGACGAAGATCACTGGAAGATCACCACCACGGCCGCGATGACGACGACGCCCGCGATCAGGCCCGTCAGGTACGTCTGCGGGTTGCCGTTCTGCGGGGTGCGCAGGGGTCCGGCGAGGCGGCGCGCGGACCGGCCGGTCCCGACGACGGCCTTGTCGATGCCGCGCGCGTCCGCCGTGACGACGTACCGGGCGAGTGCCCGGACGGGACGGACGATCGCCGCCGCGTAAAGCTCGTCCACGTAGAAGGCGCGCGCGAACACCGGACGGACGGGGCCCAGCGCGCGCGCCGGGTCGAGTGCGGGATCGCGGTTCCAGATGAGGAACGCGGCTCCCGCGCCGGCCGCGGTGAGCACGATCCCGAGGAGGGCCGGTCCGAGGTGCGGCCGCAGCTCGTCCGAGCCGAGCCCGAAGAACCCGAGGATCGCGGCCGGGACCGCGAGCGCCGCGACCGTCCACGACATGATCTTCGAGGGTTCGCGGACGTCCCGCGTCCCGCGCGGCTCACCGAAGAACGTCATCAGCCAGGTTCGGGTCGCGTAGGCGGCGGTGAGCACGACGGTGAGGAGAAGGCCCAGGTAGACGAGCCACGCGACGCCGGTGGGGATGGTCACGCCGTAGGTGGGCTCCAGCTTCTGGAGGGCTGCGGCAAGGGAAGGGTCTGGCGCTGCCGGGGGCGCATAGGCGGACCAGTCGCCGTCCAGTGGTCGGACGACGCCGAGGAGGCCCGGCCCGCGCGCCTCGTCGTACAGCGTCCCCCCGTGGGTGGCGGAGTGCTGGGCGGCCTCGATGATCGAGTCCTTGCTGAACCAGCCGGACAGGGGCGGGACGCCGGCGAGGGCGGCGAAGCCGATCGTCATCGACCAGAACGTGATCGGCATGCCGTGCCGGAGGCCGCCGTAGCGGGCGAGCATGTTCGTGCCGGTCGTGACGATGACGCATCCGGCGGCGAGGAACAGCAGCGCCTTGAACGCGCCGTGCGACAGCAGGTGGAACACCGCGGGCGCGTGCGCGCCGACGGCGAGGCCCGCGGCCATCACGCCGAGCTGGCTGATCGTGGAGTACGCGAGGACGCGCTTGAGGTCGTCCTGCGCGAGGGCGGCGAGCGCCGCGCCGACCATGGAGACCACCGCGAGGACGCCGAGGACGGCCAGTGCCGCCGGGGCCGCCGCGAACACGCCGAACAGCCGCGCGACGACGTAGACGCCCGCCGCGACCATCGTCGCGGCGTGGATCAGGGCGCTGATCGGCGTCGGGCCCGCCATCGCGTCCGGCAGCCAGGTGTGCAGGGGGAACTGGGCGCTCTTGCCGGCGACCCCGGCGAGCAGCAGCAGCGCGGCGGCGGTGACGGTCGCGTCCGGGAGCGCGGCGACGTGCCGCAGGACGTCGTCCAGCGCGAACGATCCGGCGCCGACGCCGAGGACGATGATGCCGACGAGGAAGCCCGCGTCGCCGAGCCGCGTCGTCAGGAACGCCTTGACGGCGGCCCGCGAGTACTCCCGTTCCTCCCAGTGGTGGCCGATCAGGAAGTACGAGCAGACGCCCATGACCTCCCAGCCGACGTACAGGACGATCAGGTCGGCGGCGAAGACGACGAGCAGCATCGCCGACGTGAACAGCGACACGAACGCGGCGTACGAGGAGTAGCGGCGGTCGCCGTCGAGGTAGACGACCGAGTACGCCTGGACGGCGAGCGCGACGCAGCACACCATCAGCGCGACGACGGCGGACAGCCCGTCCACCTGAAGCGCGACCCGGACGGGGACGGTGCCGGTGTCGACGACCGTCAGCCCGCCGGTCCGGGTTCCGGGGGCGCGCCAGACGGTGAACGCGACGATCGCGGCGAGGACGAGCGACACCGCCGCCGGGACGCACGCGAGCAGCGCGGGGCCGTTGCGGAGGGGCGTCCGCGGGGGCGTGCCGCCGCGCAGCGCGCGGGTCAGGCGGGGGCCGAGGAGGAACCCGGCGAGGGCGGCGGCGAACGGGAGGAGGACGGTCAGGGACGCGAGGACGATCACCGGGCGGCCTCCTCGTCGCCGGCCGGGCGCGCGGGCCGTCCCGCGCGTTCGCCCGTGCGGCCGTGCGGGTGTTCGTCCGTGCGGTCCTCGGCGAGGTCGCGGAGGCGGTCGACGTCGATCATGCGGCGGTTCCGGTAGACCAGCAGGACGATCGCGAGCCCGATGCCGATCTCCGCCGCCGCGATCACGATCGTGAACAGGGTGAGGACCTGGCCGCCGTGCAGCCGGTCCCGGAGCCACACGTCGAACGTCACGAGGTTGAGGTTCACGGCGTTCAGCATCAGCTCGACCGACATCAGGACGAGGATCGCGTTCCGCCGGGCCAGCACCCCGTACACGCCGATCGAGAACAGCAGGGCCGCGACGACCGTGGGGTAGGCGAGGTGCATCAGCGCTCGCCCTCCCGGCCGCCGTCCCGGCCGCCGTCCCGGCCGGCCTCGCGGTCGTTCTTCGTGCGGACGTCCGAGCGGGACAGGACGATCGCGCCGACGAGGGACGCGAGCAGCAGCACCGACAGCACCTCGAACGGCAGCACCCACGTGCGGAACACCGCCGAGCCGAGCTCCTCGGCCGAGCCGCCGCCGGCGCGCAGCGGCATCCGCTCGTCCCCGAAGCCCATGACGACGACGGTGACGAGGACGGCGGCGGTCGCGGCGGCCACCGCGGCGGCGACCCACCGGTTCGGGGAGTCGAGGTCGGCGGACTCGCCGATCGGCGCGCGGGTCAGCATGATCCCGAACAGCAGCAGCACGACGATCGCGCCGACGTAGATCAGCACCTGCACCCACGCGACGAACTCCGCGGTCAGCACCAGGTATCCGCCGGCCAGCGCACCGAACGACACGACGAGCCACAGGGCGGCGTGGACGAGCCGGCGCGTCGTCACGACGAGCAGCGCGGAGCCGACGGCGACGGCGCCGAGCAGCGCGAAGACGATCTCCTGGCCGGTCACCGCGCGTCACCCGGGGGCCTGCGGGCGGCGCGGGCGGCGGCCTTCTCGGCGGCGGCCAGTTCCTTCGGGTCCTCGGCGGCGGGGTCGGGGGCCTGCGGCGGCGGGACCGTCCACATCCACTCCCGCAGCCGTTCCTTCTCGTGCGTCAGTTCGGCCATGTCGTACTCGGCGTACTCGAATTCCGGCGACCAGAACAGCGCGTCGAACGGGCACACCTCGACGCAGATGCCGCAGTACATGCACAGGGCGAAGTCGATGGCGAACCGGTCGAGGACGTTCCGTGTGCGCGCGCGCCCGCCGCCTTCGGCCGGAAGTGTCTCCTTGTGGGAGTCGATGTAGATGCACCAGTCCGGGCATTCACGGGCGCACAGCATGCAGACCGTGCAGTTCTCCTCGAACAGCGCGATGACGCCGCGGCTGCGCGGTGGCAGATCCGGCTGCACCTCCGGATACTGGCGCGTGATGGAACGCCGCGTCATCGTCCGCAACGTGACGGCCAGCCCCTTGGCCAGCCCGCCTCCTGGTAGCCGTCCCACCGCCCCATGATTGCGCACTGCGGGGCGCGGGGGAACGTGAAGGCCGCCGCGTTCGTCGTACGGGACGTGGGACCGCCGGTCCGTACCGCGATCGGCCTGCGGCGAGGAGGTCAGGTGAGCCACGCGAACGGCCCCGACGAATCACGACCCGGCCGGCCCGGGGACGCGCCGCCGCGCGGCCCGCGCCCGCCGCGCCCGCCCGGGGCGCCGCACGCGCCGCGCG
>NZ_JBHTJA010000102.1:0-23959 GCF_042675525.1 Actinomadura sediminis | reverse complement strand
GCGGCGGGCGCGGGCGGCGCGGGCGGCGTCCCGGGCCCCGGCGGGGCGGGCGTCCTGTCCCGCCCGCAGGCGGACGAGCACGCGGTGGAGATGGCGGTGGCGCGGCTCCGGCGCGGCCTGGGCCGCCCCGGCATCGTGGAGACGGTGGTCAAGCGCGGCTACCGGCTCGCCTGCGACCCCCGCCAGGGCGCCTCGGTCCCCGCGGGCTGACCCGCCCGCGAACGCCCGTCCCCCCGCCCCGTCCCGTGTCCCGTCCGCCGCGTCGCGAAAAGGCCGCCGCGGGCCGGGAAGTTGGGCGATACTGGCCGTCGCGAAGAGTGTCTGAACGGACGCACATGGTGACGGAGGTCGGGTGGACGACAAGAAGGTACTTCGGGGCGGCGCCGTGCTGGCGGCCGCGCTGCTCGTGGCGGGTCCGGCTCCCGGGGCCGCGGCGGCGGCCCCGGCCGCGGGACCGGAGCCGCGGGCGGGGGCGGGCGCGCAGCACGCCGACGCGGCGCCGGGCGTGCGGATCTCGCGGTTCCTCGGCGAGCGGCGGCTGCCGCACAAGCCGGAGTTCGAGGGGACGACCGTCGGCGGGCTGTCCGGCATGGACCGCGACCCGCGCACGGGCACCTGGTACTTCATCTCCGACGACCGCTGGCGCTACGACCCGGCGCGCTTCTACACCGGGCACGTCGACATCGACCCGCGCACCGGCGCGTTCTCGGGCGTCCGGATCAGCGGCGTCCGCACGCTGCAGCGGCCCGACGGCGGCCCCTACCCGGGGTTCGGCGAGCCCGGGTCGGCCGACCCGGAGGCGATCCGGTTCGACCCGCGCGGGAACCGCCTGCTGTGGGGCAACGAGGGCGACCGCCCCGACGCCGCCCACCCCGGGATCGCGCTGTCGCCGCTGTCGGTCCAGTGGGCGGGGACGGACGGCGGGTACCGCGGCGCCCTCCCGCTCCCGGCGAACCTCGAGCAGACCGCCGAGGACCGCGGGCCGCGCCGCAACTACGGCTTCGAGGCCGTCGCCGTCGCGCCGCACCGCATCGCCGCGATGGCCGAGGGCCCGCGGTACGAGGACGGCGTCCCGCCGACGGCCGAGCGGGGCGCGCCCGTCCGGCTGACCCTGTGGAACCGTGACGGCGACCTGCGGGCCCAGCACGCCTACCGGGTGGAGCCGCTCCCGGCCGCGCCGGTGCCGGCGGACGGGGACGCCGACAGCGGCGTGTCGGAGATCCTCGCGATCGACGACCACCGCTACCTGGCACTGGAGCGCTCCTGGATGCAGGGCGTCGGGTACCGCGTGCGGCTGTACGCGTTCGACGTGCGGGGCGCCACCGACGTCCTGCGGCGGGACCGCCTCGACGCCCCGTACCGGCCGGTGTCCAAGCGGCTGGTCGCCGACCTCGGCCGGTACGCCGACCCGACGCAGAACCTGGAGGCGATGGCGTGGGGGCCGCGCCTGCGGACGGGGGAGCGGACGCTGCTGATCGGCTCCGACGACAACTTCGACGAACGCGAGGTCACCCAGTTCCTCGCGTTCGCCGTGCGGGCGCGCTGAACCGCCCGGGCCCGCACGGCCCGGGAGACGCGGAGGGCCCGCCGGACACCGTGGTCCGGCGGGCCCTGCGCCCACCGCGCGGGCGGACGGTCAGACGGCGAAGTCCAGCAGCGGGCGGGCGTTGCTGGGGTGCCGCAGCTTGGACAGGGACTCCTTCTCCAGCTGCCGGATCCGCTCCCGGGTCAGCCCGAGCGCGCGGCCGATCTCGTCGAGGGTCCGCGGCGTCCCGTCGTACAGCCCGAACCGCATCGCCATGATCTTGGCCTCGCGCGGCGACAGGATGTCGAGGGTGCGGCGCAGCTGGTCGGCCATGAGCTGCCGGTCCACCAGCTCGGACGCCTCGGGGCTGTCGGTGTCCTCGATGAGGTCGCCGATGCGGGTCTCGCCGTCCTCGCCGATGGTGGAGTCCAGGCTGATCGGCTGCCGGCTGGTGCGCAGCAGCTCGCGGACCTGCTCGGGGCTCTTATCGAGCTCGACGGCCAGCTCCTCCGGGGTGGGCTCGCGGCCCAGCCGCTGGTGCATGTCGCGCTCGACGCGGCTCAGCTTGCTGAGCATCTCCAGCACGTGCACGGGCAGCCGGATGGTGCGGGCCGAGTCGGCGAAGCCGCGCTGGATGGCCTGGCGGATCCACCACATGGCGTAGGTGGAGAACTTGTAGCCCTTGGAGTAGTCGAACTTCTCCACGGCCCGGATCAGCCCGAGGTTGCCCTCCTGGACGACGTCCAGCAGCGACAGGCCGCGGTCGGAGTACTTCTTGGCGACCGACACCACGAGCCGGAGGTTGGCCTCCAGCATGTGGGCCTTGGCGCGGCGGCCGTCGGCGGCCACCCACTCCAGGTCGGCGCGCAGCGCCGGGCTCAGCTCCTCGTTCTCGAGCTTGTGCTCGGCGTACAGCCCGGCCTCGATCCGCTTGGCGAGATCGACCTCCTGCTCGGCGGTCAGCAGCTGCCGGCGGCCGATCGCCTTGAGGTAGGTGTGGACCGAGTCGCCCATCGTGGTCGACTGGTCGTCCAGGTCGGCCGGAGCGTCGGCGGCGGTGTCGGCGGCGGTGTCGGCGGCTTCGACCTCGGTGACGTCGAACGACTCGTCGGCGGTCCCGTCGCCGTCGCGGGCGGCCTTGCCGGCGCCCGCCTCGGCACCGGCCTTCGCGCCCGCCTTGGGACGCGCCCGGCCGGCGGTGCTCTTCCCGGCGGTGGTCTTCTTCGCCGTCCGCTTGCGGGCGGGGGAGGGGACGTCCGTTCCGGCGGGGTGGTCGGCGGGGTGCTCGGCCGCGCGGCCCTCGGCCCGGGCGGCCGCCGGGGCGACCGCCTTCCGGCCGGCGTCGCTGTCGCCGGCGAGGCTGATGCCGGCCTCGGAGAGCTCGCGCAGGATGGAGCGGCCCTGGGCGGGGCTGATGCCGGCCGATTCGAAGGCCCCCCGGACCTCGTCGAGCGACAGGCGCCCTTGGGCGCGGCCACGCTTCAGGAGGTCGTCGATTGCCGGGCTCGTCGCCCCTGTGAGCGGGGTCTCTGCGGCGGTTCGCGGCATGGGGACGCCCCCCTCCCTTCGGTGGTGTGAGATACGGCGCGGATTGTCGTTCGCTGGTGGCGCGCGCATCTATCGGAACGTCGGGGGACGGGGTCGTTGTTCCCGGCGCCCCGGACAGAGCTACGTGCCCGGCGCGGGCCGTCTCACACCGGCGGCCCGCCCCGAACGGACCTTACTACGTAAAGGCAGTGGGCGGCGCGACGCCCGTCACTCCGGGCGTTTCGGCCGCAGTGTCCGACCATAGCGCGCGATGACGCGTTCGCGCAGCTCAGGATCGTCCCGGGGGACCGGTTCGAGGAACACTTCGTCGATCTCGGCGTGCGCCTCCCGCAGTTCGCGCGACATCCGCACGCACGCGCGTTCGAGGTCGGCGGAGGTGATCGCGTCGCGGAAGTCCAGCCGCGCGCACACCAGCACCCGGTCGGCGCCGACCGTCATCGTGACGATGTCGACGAGCCACTCCACCTCGGGCGCCGCCGCGAGCCGGGCGCGGACGTCGGCGATCAGCCGCGGATCGGCCTGGTTGCCGATCAGCAGGTCGAGGTTGATCCGGCCGAGGACGAGCGCGACGGCGGTCAGCAGCACGCCGATCAGCACCGAGCCGACGCCGTCCCAGATCGCCGAGCCGGTGAGGTGGTGCAGGCCGAGGCCCCCGAACGCCAGCAGCAGACCGATCAGGGCGGCCGAGTCCTCCAGCAGGACGCTGATCGCGGGCGGATCGTCGGTGCGGCGGATGTAGTCGGCGACCGACAGTCCCTCCGCGCGGGCGGCGTCGCGGACCTGCCGCAGGGCCTGCTGCCAGGAGACGGCCTCGAGCGCGAAGGAGACGCCGAGGACGGCGTACCCGACGAGCGGGTCGGCCTCCTCGCCGGTGTGCCCGACGAGCGTCTGAACGCCCTGGTAGAACGCGAACAGCGCGCCCATCCCGAAGATCGCGACGGCGACCAGGAGCGTCCAGATGTAACGTTCCATGCCGTAGCCGAAGGGGTGGCGGCGGTCGGCGGGCCGGCCGCTGCGGCGCAGCCCCACCATCAGCAGGACCTCGTTGAAGGTGTCGGCGACCGAGTGCGCCGCCTCGGCGGCCAGCGACGCCGACCCGGTGAGCAGCGCCGCGATGATCTTGGCGATGGCGATGCCGAGGTTGGCCAGGAACGCCAGCGCGACGGTCAGCCCGCTCTCCCCGGCCTTCCCCGGGTCCCGATGATCGGCCATGCCGATCGTCTTCCCCCGTGCTCAGGGGCCATGCCCTCCCGCGCCGCGGAGCCGGGCGCGGTCGGGCTTGCCGGACGGCAGCAGCGGGATCCGCTCGCGCAGTTCGAGCTCGTGCGGCGCGGCGTGCGCGGGCATGGTCGTGCGGACGAACGCGCGCAGCTCGGCCAGCGTCGGGGGAGCGGCGCCGGGCTCGGCGGCGGGGACGACGACGGCGGTGACGCGCTCGCCCCACTCGGGGTCGGGCCGCCCGACGACCACGACGTCGCGGACGCTCGGGTGGCGGGCCAGTGCGGCGGCGACCTCCCCGGCGACGACCTTCTCGCCGCCGGTGTTGATGACGTCGTCGACGCGGCCGCGGACGCGCAGCCGCCCGTCCTCCTCGAACGCGCCCAGGTCGCCGGTGACGAACCAGTCGCCGTCGCGGGCCGCGGCGGTCAGGTCGGGGCGGAGCCGGTAGCCGGTGAACAGCGACGGCCCGGCGACGCGGACGCGTCCGTCGGCGGCGAGGCCCACGCGGACGCCGTCCAGGGGGACGCCGTCGTAGACGCAGCCGCCGCAGGTCTCGCTCATCCCGTAGGTGGTGAAGACGCGGGCGCCGCGGTCGCGGGCCGCGGCGAGCAGCCCGGGCGGGGCGGCGGCGCCGCCGAGCACGACGGCGCCGAGCTTGCCCAGGTCGGCGCCGGCGTCGACGAGGCGGCGCAGCTGGGTGGGGACGAGCGCGACGTGCGCGCCGGGCGGGGCGGCCGCGGCGAGGTCGAGGGGGTCGAACCGGGGCGTGATGACCGGTTCGGTGCCGGCGACGAGGGCGCGGACGAGGACCTGGATCCCGGCGATGTGGCTGGTGGGCAGGCAGCACAGCCAGCGGTCGCCGGGCGCGGCGCCGATGCGGGCGAGGGTTCCGGCGGCCGAGTGGCGCAGGGCGGCGGCGGACAGTTCGGTGAACTTGGGGGTGCCGGTGGAGCCGGAGGTGGCGATGAGGACGGCGGTGCCGTCGGCGACGGGTTCGGCGGGGCCGGTGTGCGGCGTGACGCCCGCGGCGGTCTCGACGGCGTGCGGGGCGAGGGCGTCCAGCATGGCGGCGAGGGCCGGGGCGGGCAGGTCGGGGGAGAGGGGGCAGATCGCGGGGCCGGTGCCGTCGAGGGCGGCGGTGAGCGCCGCGAACAGGCGGGGCCCGGGCGGGAGAACGACGGCGTGCAGGCGGCGATCCATGATCTCATCAAGGGTAGACGACCCCGCTGAACGTGTTCGAATCGGTGGCGGGTTGAATGGGTGCGCCCCCGACGGAGAGGTGGATAGAGGACACATGGTCTCGGAGCTGTTCGACGCGGACGCCTGGCGTGAGGTCGAGGGATTCGACTTCACCGACATCACCTACCACCGTGCGGTGGACCACGGGACGGTGCGGGTGGCGTTCAACCGTCCGGAGGTGCGCAACGCGTTCCGTCCGCACACGGTGGACGAGCTGTATCGGGCGCTGGACCACGCGCGGATGTCGAGCGACGTGGGGTGCGTGCTGCTGACGGGGAACGGGCCGTCGCCGCGGGACGGCGGGTGGGCGTTCTGCTCGGGCGGCGACCAGCGGATCCGCGGGAAGGACGGCTACAAGTACGCCGAGGGGGAGACCTCGGACACGATCGACCCGGCGCGGGCGGGGCGGCTGCACATCCTGGAGGTGCAGCGGCTGATCCGCATGATGGGCAAGGTCGTGATCTGCGTGGTGCCGGGCTGGGCGGCGGGCGGCGGGCACAGCCTGCACGTGGTGTGCGACCTGACGCTCGCGAGCCGGGAGCACGCGCGGTTCAAGCAGACGGACGCCGATGTGGCCAGCTTCGACGGCGGGTTCGGGTCGGCGTATCTGGCGCGGCAGGTCGGGCAGAAGTTCGCGCGGGAGATCTTCTTCCTCGGCGACGCCTACGACGCGGAGGCCGCGCACCGGATGGGGATGGTGAACGCGGTCGTCCCGCACGCGGAGCTGGAGGCGACGGCGCTGGAGTGGGCGCGCAAGGTCAACGGCAAGAGCCCGACGGCGCAGCGGATGCTGAAGTTCGCGTTCAACCTGATCGACGACGGCCTGGTGGGGCAGCAGGTGTTCGCCGGGGAGGCGACGCGGCTGGCGTACGGGACGGACGAGGCGGCCGAGGGGCGGGACTCGTTCCTGGAGAAGCGCGACCCCGACTGGTCGCGCTTCCCGTGGTACTACTAAACCGTCGTACGGACGGTGTGGTCTGCAATAGCGTGATTCGGCGGACAGTCTGGGGGTTCAGCGGGTGCGGGTCTACTCCATCCCGATGCGGGCGCGGTTCCGCGGCATCACGCGCCGGGAGGGCGCCCTGATCCAGGGGCCGGCCGGGTGGGGGGAGTTCTCGCCGTTCGCCGAGTACGGCCCGGCGGAGAGCGCCCGCTGGCTGGCGGCGGCGCGGGAGGCGGCCGACGAGGGATGGCCCGCGCCCGTCCGGGACCGGGTGCCGGTGAACGCGACGATCCCGGCGGTGGACGCCGAGCGCGCGCACGCGATGGCGTCCGCGGCGGCGGAGGCCGGGTGCCGCACCGCGAAGGTGAAGGTCGCCGAGCGCGGGCAGGTCGACGCCGACGATCTCGAACGGGTCGAGGCCGTCCGGTCCGCGCTGGGGCCGGACGGGCGGATCCGGGTGGACGCCAACGGCGGCTGGGACGTCGATCACGCGGCCCGGATGATCCGGTCGCTGGACCGGTGGGAGCTGGAGTACGCCGAGCAGCCGTGCGCGACGCTGGACGAGCTGGCGGAGGTGCGGCGGCGGGTGGACGTGCCGATCGCGGCGGACGAGTCGATCCGGCGGGCGGAGGACCCGCTGAAGGTGCGGGCGGCGGGCGCCGCGGACGTCGCGGTGCTGAAGGTGCAGCCGCTGGGCGGGGTCCGGGCGGCGCTGCGGGTCGCGGAGGCGTGCGGGTTGCCGGTGGTGGTGTCGAGCGCGGTGGAGACGTCGGTGGGGCTGGCTGCGGGCGTGGCGCTGGCGGCGGCGCTGCCGGAGCTGCCGTACGCGTGCGGGCTGGGCACGCTGTCGCTGCTGGAGGGGGACGTGGTGGACGATCCGCTGCGCCCGTCCGGCGGGGCGGTCGCGGTGCGGCGCCCGGTGGTGGACGAGGCGGCGCTGGCCCGGTACGAGGTGCCCGCGGACGGGTGGCGGCGGCGCGCCGAGGAGGCCGGGGCCCTGCTGGGGGGTGGGGCGTGAATCCCGCGACCGCGCTGGCGACCGTCCTGGTGGACGAGCTGCTGCGTTGCGGGATGACCGACGCGGTGCTGGCGCCGGGGTCGCGGTCGGCGCCGCTGGCGCTGGCGATGCACGCGGCGGAGAAGGCGGGGCGGCTGCGGCTGCACGTGCGGATCGACGAGCGGTCGGCGTCGTTCCTCGGGCTGGGGCTGGCGAAGCGGTCGGGCCGTCCGGTGGCGCTGGTGTGCACGTCGGGGACGGCGGCGGCGAACTTCCACCCGGCGGTGATCGAGGCGCACCAGTCGGGTGTGCCGCTGATCGTGATCACCGCGGACCGTCCGCCGGAGCTGCGGGACACGGGCGCGAACCAGACGATCGACCAGGTGAAGCTGTACGGGACGGCGGTGCGGTGGAGCACCGAGATCGGCGCGCCGGAGAACCGCCCGGGGATGGTGGCGTACTGGCGTTCGCTGGTGAGCCGGGCGTGGGGGCTGGCGCAGGCCCCGGTCCGGGGGCCGGTGCATCTGAACGCGGCGTTCCGGGAGCCGCTGGTCCCGGACGGGGACGAGTCGTGGTGCGAGCCTCTGGACGGGGACGCGACGGGCGCGTGGACGAAGGTGCGGGCGGCGACGCCCGGTTCGGTGCTGCACGTGCCGCCGACGCGGCGGGGGGTGCTGGTCGTCGGGGACGGCGCGGCGAACGTCAAGCGGTACGTGGCGGCGGCGTCGATGGCGGGCTGGCCGGTGCTGTCGGAGCCGAACGGCAACGCCCGGTACGGGGATCACGCGCTGACGTCGTACCACTTCCTGCTGGGGGTTCCGGAGTTCGTGGAGCGGCACCGCCCGGAGGTGGTGGTGACGCTGGGCAAGCCGGGGCTGTCGCGGCCGTTGCTGTCGCTGCTGCGGCGCGCCGAGGAGCACATCGTGCTGGCGCCGGATCTGGCGCACTGGCCGGATCCGGTGCGGTCGGCGACGCAGGTGGCGCCGGAGGTGGAGATCCCGGTGGTGTCGGGCGACGACGCGTGGCTGAAGTCGTGGCGGGCCGCCGACCGGGCGGCGGCCGCGGCGGTGGACGCGGTGCTGGACGCCGTCCCGGAGGTCAGCGAGCCGCGGCTGGCGCGGGATCTGGTGGCGGGGCTGCCGGGCGGATCGCTGCTGTTCGCGGCGGCGAGCATGCCGATCCGGGACCTGGACCAGGTGATGCGGCCGCGGCGCGGGATCCGGGTGATGGCGAGCCGGGGCGCTTCGGGGATCGACGGGTTGGTCTCCACGGCGATGGGCGCGGCGCTGGCGCACGCGGGGCGCTCGTACGCGCTGCTGGGCGATCTGGCGTTCCTGCACGACCAGAACGGGCTGGTGGTGGGGCCGCACGATCCGCGTCCGGATCTGGCGATCGTGGTGGTGAACAACCAGGGCGGGGGGATCTTCTCGCTGTTGCCGCAGGCGGCTCTGCGGGACCCGTTCGAGCGGGTGTTCGGCACGCCGCACCGGGTCGACGTGGAGTCGATCGCCGCGGCGCACGGCGTCCCGTACCGGCGGCTGGAGGCGGCCGCGGACCTGCCGAAGGCGATCACGGGGGACGGGCTGCGGATCGTGGAGGCCCGCACCGACCGGGACGCGAACGCGGTCCTGCACGGGCAGATGCGCAAGGCGGCGTTCGCGGCCGTCCGCGAGGTCCTGGACCTTTAGGGCGGTTCGCGGCGCGGCGGCCCTGTCGGCGTTCACCGTCCGCGCGCGTTGCGGAGCCGGGGCCGGTTCGTCGGCCGGACGCCGTCGATCGGGGCCGACGGGACCGTCGGCGGGTCCGACTAGCATTGGAACGCTCCCTCCCCCCGGTTGGTGATCTTGTTTCGAACGTCCTCGGCGGCGCGCCGTGTGATCACGGTGGTGGTCTGCGTGCAGTTGTCCGCCGCGCTCGGCTACTGGGCGGTGATGAGCCATCTGGTCGCGCACCTGCGCGACGACGTGGGGCTTCTCGCCGGGACGATCGCGCTGGTGCTGGGGCTGCGCGTGGCGGTGCAGTACGCGCTGTTCCTGCCGCTCGGGGCGCTGGTCGACCGGATCGGGCCTCGGCGGGCCGGGATCCTCGCGGGCGTGCTGCGGGCGGTCGGGTTCGGGCTGCTGGGCGTGGTCGGCGACGTGGGGGCCCTCGTCGGGACGGCCCTGCTGCTGGCGGTGGGAGGGGCGCTGCTGCATCCGGCGATCCAGTCGCTGCTGGCCGGCCTCCCGGCGCAGAGCCGTTCCCGGGGCTTCGCGGTGAACGTGGTGTCCGGCCAGATCGCGGCGGTGGCGGGCCCGCCGGCGGGGCTGGTGCTGCTCGGCGGCGGATTCGGGTTCGTGACGGGCGTGGCCGCGGCGGCGTGGGCGGCCGCGGCCGTGCTGTTCGCCCTGCTGGGCCGTGACCGCGCGGGGGAGCGGCGCGACGCGGGCGGCGGGCTCGCGCGCGGTGTCGCCGACGTCGTCGCCGACCGCGCGTTCCTGCGGTTCTCCATCGTCGCCGCCCCCACCACGCTGCTCGCCGCGCAGGCGGTGACCGTGGTCCCGCTGAGCGTCGCCGACCCGCGCCTGGCCACGGTGTTCTTCTGCGTGTCGGCCGCCGTCGCCGCGGGCGTCCAGCCGTTCGTGGCCGGGCGGGCGCAGCGCCCGTGGGTGCTGCGCGGCGGGCTGTTCTGCGCCGGCGCGAGCTACCTGTTCCTGGCCGCGCTGCCCGTCGCGGGGGAGTGGCGGACGGCGTCGCTGGTGACGGCGGCGGCCCTGACCGGTCTCGGCACCGGCCTGGTGGCCCCGGGGGTCTTCCAGGCGATCGTCCGCCGTGCCCCGGACGGGCGGGTCGGCGTCTACAACGGCCTGGTGCGTTTCATGGCGGGCGCGGTCGCGCTCGTCGGGGGCCTGGCGGTGGGGGAGGCGTTCGACGCGGGGGCCGCGACCGCCGCGATGGGGGGCCTGGCCGCGCTCGGCTTCCTGTCCGGGGCCGTCCTCAAGCACCCCCGCCCCGCCCGCGACGAGGGGAGCGAACGGTGGGAGCCCGCCGACCCGACCCTTCGCCACGAGAAGATCAAGCCTTGATTTACTATGTAAAGGCGCCAGGCGATACGCCTTGAACTAGATGCTCAACACCAAAAACCAACAACGATCGAGCCGGCTCTTGCTGCACCGATTCAGTTGAGAAGGCGGTCTTGGAGGGCTTGAGTGTCCTCTTCGGTCCAGCCGTGGGCGGTAAGCCAGCCGACGGCACCGCCGAACTCCTCCTCGAGGCGCGCCAGGACCTTCTCCATGATCGCGGGGTCGGGGCGGTGGGCGTCGGCGGGCAGCGCGTCCAGGTCGGCGGCGTAGGTGTCGGTGGCGCGCAGCCGGGCCAGGACGGCGTCGAGGCGCTCACCCGTCTGGGCGTAGTCGGCGACGACCGCCTCACGGGTGACGCCGACGGTCTCCAGGGCGAGGGCGCAGATGACGCCGGTGCGGTCCTTGCCCGCGGCGCAGTGGACGAGGGTGGAGCCGTCGGTGCGGGTCATGACGCGCAGCGCGGCGACGACCGAGTCGGCGCGGTCGCGCAGGTAGCCGAGATAGTGGCCGGTGGAGCGGTCCTGCGCGGGCAGCGCCCCGGCGGTGGTGTCGGCGGTGACGTCGGTGCGGTGGCCGCCTTCGGGCAGGAGGGGGAGCTGGTGGACGGTGATGGAGGGGACGCGGTTGAGCGGGCCGGGGCCCTCGAGCCGGATCTCGGCGTCGCTGCGCAGGTCGACGATGTTCTTGAGGCCGTAGTCGTCGCACAGGAGCCGCACGTCGGCGACGCTGAGGTCCTGCAGGTTGTCGGAGCGGAGGATCCGTCCGCGCCGGGTGGTGCGGCCGTCGGCCGTGGGGAGTCCGCCGAGGTCCCGGGCGTTGACCGCGCCGTCGAGTTCGATCCACCGAGTGTCACCGCTCATGACTTGTGACCCTATATGGCCGGTCTGTCGGTTGCCGGGGTCAGGGTGGCGTTCGCACCTCGGGGTGGGGATGTTCGCACCTCGCCGGCCGTTGCGGATCGGCCGAAGGGACTACTCGCGGCGGCGGGGACCGAGACCTGGGAGCCAGACGCGGGATGGCTCGGCAGCGGGGAGTGGCACCGGCTCGCGGCTACATAGCGTGTTCGGTGTAGGCCCAGAGTCGTCCTCCCGATTGGAGCGCCCATGCCCGCAAGCCCGTCCACCATCGTCGCGCCTCCGCCCGCGCTCGCGTCCCCGCCGTCGGAGCGGGCGGGCGGCAGCGATTTCGCTCCGCTCTCGCGTCGGGTCAAGGAGAGCGGGCTGCTGGACCGGCGTCCCGCCTACTACGCGCGGGCGATCGCGCTGAATCTGGCCGCGACGGCCGCCGTGTGGGCGGCGATCGCGTGGGCGGGCGGTTCGTGGTGGGTGGTGCTGCTGGGGGTTCCGCTGGCGCTGCTGTCGGCGCGGACGGCGTTCCTGGGGCATGACGCGGGGCACCGGCAGATCGCGCGGACGGCGCGGGGGAACAAGTGGCTGGGGTTGCTGCTGGGGAACCTGCTGCTGGGGATGGGGCATGGCTGGTGGAGCGACAAGCACAATCGGCACCACGCCAATCCGAATCATGTCGGGAAGGACCCGGACGTCGGTGAGGGGGTGCTGGCGTGGACGGAGGAGCAGGCGGCGCGGCAGCGCGGCCCGCTGCGGTGGCTGGCGCGGCATCAGGCGTGGCTGTTCTTCCCGCTGCTGACGCTGGAGGGGTTCAACCTGAAGGTGGGCAGTGCGCTGTTCCTGCGGGGTCGTTCGCGTGGGGCGCGGCTGCTGGAGGGCGGTCTGCTGCTGGCGCATACGGCGGCGTATCTGGGGCTGGTGTTCGCGTTGCTGTCGCCGGGGAAGGCCGTGGTGCTGATCCTGGTGCATCACGCGCTGTTCGGTGTGCATCTGGGGGCGGTGTTCGCGCCGAACCACAAGGGGATGGCGATGCCGGAGCCGGGTGCGCGGTGGGGGCATCTGCGGCGGCAGGTGCTGACGTCGCGGAACGTGCGCGGGGGTGTGGTGGTCGACTGGCTGATGGGCGGGTTGAACTACCAGATCGAGCATCATCTGTTCCCGGGGATTCCGCGGTGCAGTCTGCGGCGGGTGCGGCCGCTGGTGATGGAGCACTGTGAGCGGGTGGGGCTGCCGTACACCGAGACGGGGCTGGTGGAGTCGTACCGTCAGGCGTTGGGGCATATGCGTGAGGTGGGTTCGGAGCTGCGGGCGGAGGCGGCGCGGCGCTGATCTCGCCGGGCGGGGGCCCGGGGCGTCGGGTGTTCCCGGCGTGGCGGGTGCGGCGGGGTCGTATGCTTGCCGGATCATGCCCGAGGGACACACGATTCATCGTCTGGCCGCCGAGCATCAGCGGATGTTCGGCGGCCGTCGCGTTGCCGCCGAGAGCCCGCAGGGGCGGTTCGCCGCGGGTGCGGCGCGTCTGGACGGGCGGGTGCTGGTGGAGGCGGACGCGCACGGTAAGCATCTGCTGGTGCGGTTCGATGATGACGCGGTGTTGCATGTGCATTTGGGGATTTACGGGAAGCTGGTGTTCGGCGGGGTGCCGGTGCCCGCGCCGGTGGGTGCGGTGCGGTTGCGGTTGACGGGGCGGGACGGGTACGCGGATCTGCGCGGGCCGAACGCGTGTGAGCTGCTGGAGCCGGGTGAGGTGAAGCGGCTGCGGGATCGGCTGGGGCCGGATCCGTTGCGGGCGGACGCGGATCCGGATGAGGCGTGGCGGCGGATTTCGCGGAGCCGGGTGCCGGTGGCGGCGTTGTTGATGGATCAGGCGGTGGTGGCGGGTCCGGGGAACATCTACCGTGCGGAGGTGCTGTTCCGGCAGGGTGTGGATCCGATGGTGCCGGGGCGTGCGCTGCGGCGTGAGGTGTGGTCGGCGTTGTGGGCCGATCTGGTGGTGTTGATGGCGGCGGGGGTGCGGTCGGGGCGGATCGACACGGTGCGGCCGGAGCATATGCCGGAGGTGATGGGGCGGCCGCCGCGGGTGGACGATCATGGTGGTGAGGTGTACGTGTACCGGCGGGCGGGGTCGCCGTGTCTGGTGTGCGGTGCGGAGGTGCGGTCGGCGGTGCTGGCGGGGCGGAATCTGTTCTGGTGTCCGGGGTGTCAGCCGTCGGCGGTGTGATGGTGCGGGTGTGACGTTCGTGCGGTGATCCCCGGCGTGCCTGTGGGGCGTGCCGGGGATCGTCGGTGTCGTCCGGGGGCGGGTCAGCTTCCGGTGAGGGATTCGTCGCCGGCCATGGCGCCGTGGGGGGTGGTGACGGGCACGTCGTCGTCGGTCTGCGGGGTGCGGCCTTGGCGTCGGGCGCGTTTGTTGCGGGCGAGGGCGGCGAAGGGTTCGGCGCCGCGGGCGAGGATCGGGCCGGCGATGGCGAGGATCAGGACGTAGGCGGCGGCGAGGGGGCCGAGTTCGGGGTTGATGCCGGCGCCGACGGCCAGGCCGGCGATGACGATGTTGAATTCGCCGCGGGGGACGAGGGCCGCGCCGGCGCGGAGGCGTCCGGTGAGGGTGACGCCGGCGGAGCGGGCGGCGAGCCATCCGCTGCCGAGTTTGGTGGCGATGCCGGCGATGGCGAGGGCCGCGGCGATGAGCAGGACCGGGGGCAGGTCGGCGGGGTCGGTGTGGAGTCCGAAGAAGACGAAGAACACCGCGGCGAACAGGTCGCGGAGGGGGGCGAGGAGTTTCTGCGCCTGGTGGGCGAGGGTGCCGGACAGGGCGATGCCGACGAGGAAGGCGCCGACTGCGGCGGAGACCTGGAGTTGCTGGGCGATTCCGGCGACCAGCATGGTGAGGCCGAGGACCTTCAGGAGCAGGACTTCCTCGTTGGGGCTGTGGACGAAGCGTTCCACGAGCGATCCGAAGCGGAGCGCGATGATGAGGATGATCGTGATGGTTCCGGCGGCGATCGCGAGGGTGATGGAGCCGCTGACGAGTCCGGCGCCGGCGAGGAGGGCGGTGAGGATCGGCAGGTAGACGGCCATGGCGAGGTCTTCGAAGACCAGGATGGACAGGACCGCGGGGGTTTCGCGGTTGCCGAGCCAGCCGAGGTCGCCCATGACTTTGGCGGTGATGCCGGAGGAGGTGACGTAGGTGATGCCGCCCATGGCGACGGCGGCGACGGGTCCCCAGCCGAGGAGGAGTGCGGCGATGACGCCGGGGGCGGCGTTGAGGACGAGGTCGGCGAGGCCGACGGGTGCGGAGGTGCGCAGGGTGCCGACGAGTTCGTCGGCGGTGTATTCGAGGCCGAGGGTGAACAGCAGGAGGATGACTCCGATTTCGGAGCCGATGGAGATGAAGTCTTCGCTGGTGTTGAGGGGGTAGAGGCCGCCGGTGCCGAAGGCGAGGCCGGCGATGAGGTACAGGGGGATGGGGGAGATGGAGAAGCGGTTGGAGACGGCGCCGAGGAGTCCGAGGGCGAGGATGATGGCGCCGATCTCGATCAGCTGGAGGGTCGAGTGCATAGGGTCAGCCGTCGGTGAGGATTCGGGCGACGGCCGTGGTGCCTTCGGCGGTGCCGACGACGACGACGGTGTCGCCGGCGGTGAAGGTGAAGTCGGGGGTGGGGCTGGGGATGATGCGGTCCTGCCGGACGACGGCGACGATGGAGGCGCTGGTGCGGGTGCGGGCGCGGGTGTCGCCGAGGGTGCGTCCGTCGTAGGGGGAGCCGGGGGTGATGGGGAGTTGTTCGGTGTTCAGCCCGCCGACCTGGCGTTGGAGTTCGGCGAGGTGTTCCAGGACGCGTCCGGTGCCGAGGAGTTCGGCGATGGCGTTGGCCTCTTCGACGGTGAGGGCGACGGTGGCGATGCAGCTGTCGGGGTCTTCTTTGTCGTAGATGACGAGGTCGCGGCGGCCGGTGCGGTGGGAGATGACGCCGATCTGGCGGCCGCGCGCGGTGGTCATGACGTGCTGGAGGCCGATGCCGGGGAGTTTGGTGCGTTCGAGGTCCACGGTGGTGTGTTCTTTCCGGTTCGGGTTGGTGGGGCGGCCGTGGTGCCCTGGTGGTCGGCTGTGGGGGCCTGCGCCGGGTCACGGTCCGCGGTTCGACGCTACCCGGCCGGGGTGGGGTCGGGTCACGGCCCGCCATGATCGCAGACGGGGGCGGGGGCGTGGTAGCCGGGGCGGGGTTGACCTGGGGGTTGAGCGGGGGTCAGCCGTGCAGGGCGTGGCGCATGGCGCCGAATTTGTGGCCGGCTTCGGCGAGTTCGGCGGCGGGGTCGGAGTCGGCGACGATGCCGCAGCCGGCGAAGAGGCGGGCGCGGGGGCCGTCGAGCTGGGCGCAGCGCAGGGCGATGCCCCATTCGCCGTCGCCGCGGGCGTCGACCCAGCCGACGGGGCCGGCGTAGCGGCCGCGGTCCATGCCTTCGAGTTCGCGGATGAGCCGCATGGCGGTGCCGGTGGGGGTGCCGCAGACGGCGGGGGTGGGGTGGAGGGCGGCGACGACGTCGAGGACGGAGCGGTCGCCGGTGAGCCGGCCGCGGATGGGTGAGGCCAGGTGCAGGAGGTTGGGGAGCCGGAGCAGTTCGGGTTCGGCGGGGACGTGGAGGCTGCTGCAGAGGGGGGCGAGGGCGTCGCGGACCATGTCGGCGGCGTAGCGGTGTTCTTCGCGGTCCTTGGGGGAGGCGGCGAGGCGGGCGGCGCGGGCGGCGTCCTCGGCGGGGTCGTCGGCGCGGGGGGTGGTGCCGGCGAGGACGAGGGATTCGATGTCGCCGCCGGCGCGGCGGATGAGGAGTTCGGGGGTGGCGCCGACCATGCCGTCGCAGGAGAAGGTGTAGCAGCCGGGGAAGCGGTCGGCGAGGCGGCGGAGCAGGACGCGGGCGTCGATGGGTTCGGGGGCGTGGGCGTGCAGGTCGCGGGCGAGGACGGCTTTGCCGAGGTGTCCGCGGCGGATGCGGGTGACGGCGGTGGCGACGGCGTGTTTCCAGTCGTCGGGGGTGAGGGCGCCGCCGGTCCCGCGCCGGCCGGTGCGGGCGGCCGGGGGGCGGTGGGGTTCGGGGGGTGTGTCGGGGGCGCCGATGGAGGTGAGCCAGGCGCGTCCGTCGCGGCGGCCGAGGACGCGGCGGGGGACGATGAGTGCGGAGCCGGGGGAGGCGGGGTCGAAGGTGAAGGCGCCGAAGGCGACGGGGCCGGTGCCGGGGAGGGCGACGGGGTCGTCGATGTCGGCGGCGGCGAACAGGTCGGCGAGGCGGCCGGCGGCGGTGGTGAAGCGGTCGTCGCCGGGCGGCACGGGGATGCGGGCCGCTTCGCCCCAGCCGACGATGCCGTCGCCGTGGCGGATCCAGGCCATGGCGGTGGGGTGGGGAAGCCGCGCGATGAGGTCGCCCGGGTCGGGGACCGGGACGGTGCGGACGGCGAGACGGTCCGGTGCGGTCACTGCGAGCTTCACGTGAGCCACTGTACGGGAGATTTGAACCTGTTCAAACAGGTGGGTCGGGGGCGCCGGGTGAGGCATCGGCCACACCGGCCGGAGGCGCCCGCCGGACGCGTCCCGCACAACAGCGCATCCCCCGGACGCCGCGGGTTGAACGTCACGGGCCGAACGTCACGGGCTGAGCACCGCCGGAAGCCCGGCGCCCTTGAAGTGCGGCGCCCTTGAAGTGCGGCGCCCTTGAAGTGCGGCGCTATGGAGCCGGACCTCCGCGGCCCGGGGCACCCGCCGGTCCGGGCGCCGCGACGTCGGAGGCCGCGGGTCCGGATACCAAGGGGCCCGATGCCAAGGGGCCCGATGCCAAGGGGCCCGATGCCAAGGGGCCGGGACGCCGCCGGCCCGGCGCGCGGCGGCGGGATGCCGTGTTCGCGCGCCGGGCCGGTGGCGGGCAGGCGGCGGGGCGGGTCAGGCGGACCGGTCGCGGCCCGCGCCGGTCAGCCGCCACGCCGCCGGCAGCAGCGCCGCGGCGGCGAGCACCTTCAGGGCGTCGCCCGCCAGGAACGGGACGACGCCGAGTTCCAGCGCCCGGCCGAGGTCCACGTCCAGCGCCGCGGCCAGGTAGGGCACGCCGGCCGCGTACATGATGACGGTGCCGGTGAGCATGGTCGCCGCGGTGCGCAGCGGGGTGCGGTCGCCGCCGCGGCCGGCGAGGCCGCCCACGACGGCGGCCGCCACGATGAACCCGATGACGTAGCCGAGGCTGGGGGCGGCCGTGCCGGACCCGCCGTCGGTGAACCACGGCATCCCGGCCACCCCGGCCAGCAGGTACAGGGCCATGCCCAGCGCGGCGCGGGCGGGGCCGAGGGCGGCGCCGGCCAGCAGGACCGCGAACGTCTGGCCGGTGACCGGGACGGGGGTGCCCGGCACCGGGACCGCGATCTGGGCGGCGATCCCGACGAAAACGGCGGAGCCGGCGATGAGCGCGGCGTCGCGGGTCAGGGAACCGGGCAGCAGGTCGCCCAGCACGGCGGGGCGCCGCTGGGCGGGGTTGGCGTGAGCTGCGTGGGCTGTAGCCACTGAACCTCCCATAAAGGTGTTGTCCGGTCGAAACCTAGCGAACGGCGTAGGCGGGCGGGACGCCGCGGTCCACAGAAAGGGCCGCCGCCGGTTTGTCGCCCCCGGCACCGCACCCCGGCGCGCCGCCCGACGTGCCCTTGCGGGGGCGCGGCGGCGGGGACCTGCGGGAAGGCGCGGGTCAGGCGGCGGGGAACGGCTCCCGCGCCAGGTAGACCACGTCGGGTTCCCCGCGCGGCACCGGCACCGGCAGCGACTCCACCCGCGCGAACGCGTCCCGCAGCCGCGCCTCGAAACCGGGCGCGGCGCCCGCGCTCCACACCGCGAGCGTCCCGCGCGGAGTCAGCCGCGACGCCAGCAGCGCGAGGCCGCCCGGCCCGTAGAGGCGCGCGTTGCCGGGGGTGACGGTCCAGTCGGGTCCGTTGTCGACGTCCAGGCACAGGGCGTCGTAGCGGCCCGCGGCGGGGCCGGTGAGGACGTCGAGCAGGTCGGCGCGTTCGACGGCGACGCGGGGGTCGTCGAGGGCGCCGCGCGACCAGGGCCGCAGCAGCGACCGGTGCCAGCCGATCACGGCGGGCTCGCGCTCGACGACGGTGACGTGCGCGACCGCGGGCAGGGTGAGGGCCTCGGCGAGGGAGAACCCGACGCCGAGCCCGCCGATCAGCATCCGGACCGGCGCGGCGAGCCCGTCCGCGGCGGCGCGGACCAGCAGCCGCTCGGAGGCCCCGCCCCGGGTGTCCATGAGGAACACCCCGTTGCTGATGATCTCGTAATGCGCGCCGTCGCGGCGCAGCACCAGTTCCCCGCCGACGCCCGCGGCGCGCTCGACCACCTCCGCCGTCATGGCCCCGACCCTACCGGCGGGGCGGCCGGGCCGCCCGGGGGCTGGGCGGGGCGGCGGCCGGCGGGATAGCGTGCCGGTCATGTCCGAAGATCCCGCCCCCCGCGGGCTGCTGCCCGGCCGCCGCGTCCTGGTCGTGGGCGCCGGCACCCGTCCCAGCGACGACCCCGCCGCGCCGGTCGGCAACGGCCGCGCCATCGCCGTCACCGCCGCCCGCGAGGGCGCCCGCGTCGCCTGCGCCGACATCGACCCCGCGGCCGCGTCCGTCACCGCGGACATGATCGCCGCCGAGGGCGGCGAGGCGTGCGTGATCGCCGCCGACGTCACCGATCCCGCCGCCTGCGACCACGTCGTGACGCGGGCCGCGGAGCGGCTCGGCGGGCTGGACGGGGTGGTGTTCAACGCCGGGATCGGCATCGGGTACGGGCTGGGCGGCACCGCCCTGGCCGACTGGGACCGGGTGCTGCAGGTGAACCTGCGCGCCCCGTTCCTGGTCGGCAAGGCCGCCATGCCCGCCCTGGACGCCGGCGCCGCGATGGTGTTCGTGGGGTCGCTGGCCGGGACCAAGCCCGGGTCCCGGTCCCCGTCCTACGACGCGTCCAAGGCGGGCCTGAACGGCCTGGTCCGGCACATCGCCGCCGAGGGCGCGCCGCGCGGCGTCCGCGCCAACGTCGTGGCGCCGGGCCTGATCGACACGGTGATGGGCCGGGACGCCTCGGCCGGCGACGCCGGCCGCGACCGGGTCGCCGCGCTGATCCCGATGGGGCGGCAGGGCACCGCGTGGGAGGTCGCCGACGTCGCGGTGTTCCTGCTGTCGCACCGGTCGGCCTACGTCACCGGCCAGGTCGTGCACGTCGACGGCGGGCTGTCCACCCTGCGGTGACCCCGCCCCCGGGCACAGTGCCGTTCAGCGCAGTGCCGTTCAGCGCAGTGCCGTTCAGCGCAGTGCGGCGTACACGCCGGCCGCGACCGCGCCGTAGGCCAGGTGCGGCACCGCGTCCATCAGCCAGTCCGACGCCGACCACGTGCGGGGGTCGGTCAGCCCCAGCGCCGTCATCGGCGCGCTCGAGCCCGCCATCGCCAGGCCCGTCAGCGCCGCGACCGCCACCGGCGGCGGGACCCGCCGCCGCCCCGCCAGCAGCCCGTAGAGCAGCGCGGCGCCCGCGCCCGTCCCGTAGCCCAGCAGCGGCCCCAGACCGGCCTTGCGGTTCTCCGCCTGCTCTTCGGGCCCGAGGCCGACCCCCGCCAGATCGGCCATCTTCTCCACGCTCTGCTCCGGGGTGCTGCTGGCCGGGCGCGCCCGCACCGCCATGTCGAGATACGTCACCACGTTCAGGGCGCTGGTTCCGGCGGCGCCGGCGACCAGCCCGCGAGTCAACCTGTCCATGACCCCGCGCTACCCCGATCCCGTCGTCCCATCCGCCCGGCCGGGCGGGCGGCCCGTGCGGGGGGCGGCGGGGTCACATCAAGGTGAGCTGCCGGGGCCCTCCGGGCTCCTCCGGACGCCCCGGGCCGCGCCGCTCCGGGCCGCCCCGGGACGGGCGCCCCCGCGAACCGGCGCCGACCCCGTGGCGTTCGGCCAGTTCCCGGACCCGCCCGGCGATCTCCCGCCGGTATCGCTCCGGGGCGTACGCGCCGCCCCGGTACAGCCGCGCGTACGGGACGACCAGGTCCGGATGATGCTCGCGCAGCCACCCCAGGAACCATTCGCGGGCGCCCGGCCGCAGGTGCAGCACGATCGGGGTGACCGACGTCGCGCCCGCCGCCGCGATCTCCCGCACCGCCGCGTCCAGCCGCGCGGGCGAGTCCGACAGATAGGGGATCACCGGGCCCATCAGCACCGAGCAGCCCACCCCCGCCTCGTTCAGCGCCGCGCACACCTCCAGCCGCCGCCGCGGCGCCGGGGCTCCCGGCTCGGCCAGCCGCGCCAGCTCGGGATCGGGCGACCCGACCGACACGGCCGTGTCGACCCGGGTGCGGGCGGCGGCGTCGGCCAGCAGCGGCAGGTCCCGCAGGATCAGCGTCCCCTTGGTCAGGATCGAGAACGGGTTCGCCGCGTCCGCCAGCGCCGCGATGATGCCCGGCATCAGCCGGTAGCGGCCCTCGGCCCGCTGGTAGCAGTCGACGTTGGTGCCCATCGCGACCGGCTCGCCCCGCCACCGCGGCGCGGCCAGCTCCGCCCGGACCCGCTCGGCGGCGTTGACCTTTACCACGATCCGGGAGTCGAAGTCGGCGCCGGAGTCCAGGTCCAGGTACTCGTGGGTGCGGCGGGCGAAACAGTACGTGCAGGCGTGCGAGCAGCCCCGGTACGGGTTGATCGTCCACCGGAACGGCACCCGCGCCGCGTCCGGCACCCGGTTGATGACCGTCCGGGCCCGCACCTCGTAGAACGTCATGCCGCGGAAACCGGGCGTGTCGAACGTCCGGGTCACCGCCCGGCGCTCGATCAGCGGCACGTCCCGCGGCGCGTCCGCCCGCCCGGCGCCGCCGTCGTCGTCGAGCCGCAGATGGTCCCAGCGCACCCGGCCCCCCTTTTTTTCCGTCCTGTCCGGCCCGGTCTCGCCGTGCCCGGGACCACCGGGCACGGTCCGTGTTCCCGGTCGTCTGCCGCCGGTGCCGTTGCCGCCGGTCACGGCGCCGGCGCCCCACCAGAATGGAACACGTGTTCGAAGAACGCAACATCGCGGCAGGTTGCGATCGCCGTAATGGACGCAGCACCGCAACGAGTAGGTAACAATGGGCCGCTATGTCATGGCTGAACAGAACCCGGATGGCCGCCGCCGCGTCGCTGCTGTCGGCGGGCGCGCTCGCCGGCTGCGCCCTGACCGCGCTCGGCGGCGACGAGCGCGCCGGCGCCCGCACGCCCGCGGGCGTCTCCGCCGAATGCGCCCGCGTGCCCGCCCCCGACGGCGGGCAGGGCCGCGAGCTGCGCGGCATGTGGATCGCCACCGTCGGCAACATCGACTGGCCCAAGGACCCCGGCGCGTCCGCCGCCGAGCAGAAGAAGCAGTACACCCGCCTGCTCGACCGCGCCGCCGCGATGAACATGAACGCCGTGTTCGTCCAGATCCGCCCCAACTCCGACGCCTTCTACGACTCCCCGCACGAACCGTGGTCCCAGTGGATCACCGGCGAACCCGGCAAGGACCCCGGCTACGACGTCCTCGGCTTCCTGCTGAAGGAGGCCCAGGCCCGCAACCTGGAGTTCCACGCCTGGTTCAACCCCTACCGCGTCAGCCGCCAGACCGACCTGAACAAGCTCGCGCCCGGCAGCCCCGCCCGCCAGAACCCCGAATGGGTCCGCGAATACGGCGACGGCCTCTGGTACGACCCCGGCATCCCCGAGGTCCGCGACCTGGTCACCGCGTCCGTCCTGGACGTGGTGAACAAGTACGACATCGACGCCGTCCACTTCGACGACTACTTCTACCCCTACCCCGAGGACGGCGCGTTCCCCGACGACGCCACCTACCGCGCCCACGGCGGCGGCAAGGACCGCGGCGACTGGCGCCGCGACAACGTCAACACCCTCGTGCGGACCGTCTCGGAGAAGATCCACGACGCCAAACCCCACGTCCGGTTCGGGATCAGCCCGTTCGGCGTGTGGCGCAACGCCACCACCGACCCCGACGGATCCGACACCCGCGCCCTGCAGAGCTACGACGACGTCTACGCCGACACCCGCACCTGGATCAAGGAAGGGTGGATCGACTACGTCACCCCCCAGCTGTACTGGCCGATCGGCGACCCCGCCGCCGACTACGCCGAACTCGTCGGCTGGTGGTCCGAGCAGGTCGAGGGCACCGGCGTCCGCCTCTACATCGGGCAGGGCGCCTACCGCGTCGGGCAGGGCGGCGCCTGGGACGACCCCGCCGAGCTCACCCGGCACCTGACCCTCAACGACGAGCACCCCGAGGTCGACGGCGACGTCTACTTCAGCGCCTCCGACCTCATGGACAACACCGACGGCTTCGCCACCCGCCTCCGCGAGAAGCACTACGCCCGGCCCGCCATCCCGCCCGTCACCGCCAACGGCGAACGCGAGGACGGCGGCGACGGCGGCGTGCCCGCGCCCGCCCACGGCGTCACCGCACGACCCCACGCCGACGGCGTCGAAGTCCGCTGGAAGCCCTCGCCCGACGCCGCCTCCCACGCGGTCTACCGGGTCGACGGCGAAGGCGACGAATGCGCCCCCGTCGACCCCGACCGGCTCATCGCCGACGTCCGCGGCGGCGGGATCATCGACCCCACCGCCGAACCCGGCCGCACCTACACCTACTACGTCACCGCCGTCGACCGGTACCACCGCGAAAGCCCGCCCGCGCGCGGCGCAACGGCCGCCGCCCCGGAAGGATAATGATCATGATCTGTGGGGAAGAACCAGTCACTTGACCGGCCGCCCCCCGGAGGTATGAGCATGGCGCTGTCGATGGAGGAGCAGCGGATCCTCACCCAGATCGAGGTCCGCCTGAGCGAGGACGACCCGCGGCTGGCCCATCGGCTCGCACGGCTCGGCGATCACCGCCCCGGCCGCGGCCGCCGCATCCGGGTCATCGCCGCCGCTACCGCCGCCGTCCTGGCCGTCATCGCCGCGATCGCGATCGGCGTCGCGACCGCCATCACCTGACGAGACCGGCACGAGCGAGACCGGCACGACGAGAAAGCGCCGTGGCCCGGCGGGACCGAAATCCCGCCGGGCCACGGCGTGAGGCCGGTGTGGTGGTCGCCTCGCGGCGAAAGGCACAACGAAGCTCCTGCCCGGCCCGCGAAGGGACCGGCGGTATTCCTCGAAGGCGATGGGTAGAGCCCGGGGGACACATGCCACACCGACGCCACCCACCATAACGGCAACCGGGCACTGCTCATTCCACCCGCCCCCCGGCCCGGCGTGTCACCGCACACCCCCGCCGCACACACCCCCGCCCGACACCACCCCCTCACCCCGCGGTGACGGTCGCGTGCACGCGTGCACCGGGCCCGCCCCGCCCGCGTCCATGAAAGTGAACCGACAACCACGGCGGACGCCAGCAAACCGGACATGACGTGCCGGGCACCGCGGGTGAGGAGAACGACCAGTGGACACAGCGGGGGACACCACCGAAACCGCGGCCGGCGTCGCGGACGCCGAACCGCCCGCGGCCGCCCGCCCGGGCGGGAGGTCGGCCGCCTGGGACCTGCCGGCCCGGCCCCGCGCCGCCG
>NZ_JBHTJA010000101.1:0-24063 GCF_042675525.1 Actinomadura sediminis | reverse complement strand
GCCCCCGCCCTGGCCGCCGCCTTCGCCGCCGGTCCCGGGCTGCTGCCCGGCGTCCGGCCCGGAGGGCGCCCCGGCGGCGGGGCTCCGCGCGGACGAGCCGCCGCCGGGATCGTCCTCCCCGCCGCACGCCGTGAGGCTGAGCGCGGGGACCAGCAGCAGGGCCGCGAGATGACGTCGGTTCACGGGTGGTTCCTCTCGGCAGGGTGGGAACCGGTCGGTGTGCGTGCCGGCCGGCGGCTGGATGCAATCCGGACATTATGCGCCCCGCGGCGGGGAGCGGCTTTGTCACGCCGCGCAGGATCGGGCAGTGCGCCTTGTCATGCGCGTGACAACGGACGACCGCCGCCGCCGCGGCCCCCGGAAAATGCTCTCCCGCCGATGAAAAAACACGGCCCGCCGCCGCCCGAAGATGTCAACGGCCGCTAGAAATACCGATAATCGCGATTTCATGCAGTTCGACGCCTTGTCCGCACAATTCTTCGCGAAGTAGCTTGAGCCGTCCGAAGCGGCGCACGACAAAAAGCGCGAAAGGAGGCCGGGAGCATGCCGACGCCCGTCATCGAATACCCGCTGAACGCGCTGCGCGAGGCCGGCCGGATGTTCGCGCTCGGCGCGACCGTGCTCGGCATGGCGTTCCGCCGCCCGTTCCAGTTCCGCGAGTTCGTCGAGCAGTTCTGGTTCATCGCGAGCGTGACGATCCTGCCGACGGCGCTCGTCTCGATCCCGTTCGGCGCCGTCACGTCCCTGCAGGTCGGGTCGCTCACGCAGCAGTTCGGCGCGCAGTCGTTCACCGGCGCGGCCAGCGTCCTGGTGGTGATCCAGCAGGCCAGCCCGATGATCGTGGCGCTGCTGGTGGCCGGGGTGGCGGGCTCCACGATCTGCGCCGACATCGGCGCCCGCACGATCCGCGAGGAGCTGGACGCGATGGAGGTGCTCGGCGTCTCGCCGGTGCAGCGCCTCGTCGTCCCGCGCGTCCTCGCCTGCGTCGCCGTCGCGTTCCTGCTGAACGGCCTGGTCTCGGTCGTCGGGGTCGCGGGCGGCTACTTCTTCAACGTGCTCATGCAGGGCGGCACGCCCGGCGCGTACGTCGCGAGCTTCTCGGCCCTCGCGCAGCTCCCCGACATCTACGTCGGGGAGGCGAAGGCGGTCCTGTTCGGGTTCGTCGCCGGCGTCGTCGCGTCGTACCGGGGGCTGAACCCCAAGGGCGGGCCGAAGGGCGTCGGCGACGTCGTCAACCAGTCGGTCGTCATCACGTTCCTGCTGCTGTTCCTGCTCAACCTCGTGATCACCGGGATCTACCTGCAGGTCGTCCCGCCGAAGGGAGGGTGAGCGATGGCCGTGCTCGGCACGCTCCGCGCGGGCCCGTCCCGCTGGTTCGCGTGGCTGGACGCCCCCGGCGACCAGGGCCTGTTCTACGTGCGGGCCCTGCTGTGGGCGCCGCGCGCCGTCCGCCGGTACTGGCGCGAGGTGCAGCGGCTGCTCGCGGAGGTCGCGTTCGGCAGCGGCGGCCTCGGCGTGATCGGCGGGACGATCGGCGTGATGGTCGCGATGACCCTCGCGACCGGCGTCGTCGTCGGCATGCAGGGCTACTCGGCGCTGCAGCAGATCGGGACGTCCGCGTTCACCGGGTTCGCGTCCGCGTACATCAACACCCGGGAGATCGCGCCGGTCGTGTCGGGCCTGGCGCTGTCGGCGACCGTCGGGGCCGGGTTCACCGCGCAGCTCGGCGCGATGCGGATCGGCGACGAGGTCGACGCGCTCGAGGTCATGGGCATCCCGAGCCTGCCGTACCTGGTGACGACCCGCATCATCGCGGGCGCCGTCGCGATCGTCCCGCTGTACGCGGTCGGGCTGCTGTGCGCGTACCTGGCGTCCCGGGCGGTGACGGTGCACGTCAACGGGCAGTCCGCCGGGACGTACGACCACTACTTCGGGCTGTTCCTGTCGCCCGTGGACGTCGTGCTCTCGTTCTTCAAGGTGCTGGTGTTCAGCGTGCTGGTGATCCTCTCGCACTGCTACTACGGCTACCGCGCGGCCGGCGGCCCCGCTGGGGTGGGCCGAGCCGTCGGCCGCGCGGTTCGCACCTCGATCGTCCTCATCAGCGTCAGCGACTTCTTCTTCAGCCTCGCGGTGTGGGGGACGAGCACGACGGTGAAGGTGGCGGGATGAGCGCCCGGACGAACGTGCGCGGGGCGTCCGGGCGGCGCCGCCGCACCGCCCCGCCCGTCCTCGGCAGGCGGCTCGCGGGCGTGGCGTTCCTGCTCGTCCCGGCCCTGCTGATCTGGGTGTCGATCGCCGCCTACCAGAAGCGGTTCACCGAGGTCGAGTGGGTGACGCTGAAGACGGCGAGCGCGGGCAGCGAGATGCACCCGCACGCGGACGTGAAGCTGCGCGGCGTCGTCGTCGGCGAGGTCCGCGACATCGACTCGGACGGGCGGGTCGCGACGCTGCGGCTCGCGATCGACCCGGACCGGGTGCCGATGCTGCCCGCGAACGTCACCGCGCAGCTCCTCCCCACGACCCTGTTCGGGCAGCGGTACGTGGCGCTGATCCCGCCGGCGCGGCCCGTCGCGGCCCGCCTCGACGGCGGCAGCGTGATCAGCCAGGACCGGTCGGCGAACGCCATCGAGCTGCAGCGCGTCCTCGACAACCTGTACCCGCTGCTCACCGCCGTCCAGCCCGCGAAGCTCGCCGCGACGCTCACCGCCGTCTCGCAGGCCCTGGACGGGCGCGGCGCCGAACTCGGCGAGACGCTCGTCGAACTCGACGCGTACCTGAAGGAGATCAACCCGTCCGTCCCCGCCCTGAACCGGGGCATCCGGGAACTCGTGAAGGTCACGCACCACTACGAGCAGGCGGCGCCCGACATCCTGCAGGCGCTCAACGACTTCTCGTACACCAGCCGCAGCATCGCCGCCCAGCGCGACGACCTCGGACGGCTGTACGCGTCCCTCACCGACGCGTCCCGGAACCTCTCCGACTTCCTGCACGAGAACAGCGAGAACTTCATCCGGCTGACCGCCGAGGGCCGCCCGACCCTCGAACTGCTGCGCGAGTACTCGCCCGCGTTCCCCTGCACCCTCGGGATGCTCACCGACTTCGTGCCCGTCATGGACGAGGTCCTCGGCGCGGGCACCGAACGTCCCGGACTGCACGTGAACGTCACGACCGTCCCGTCCAAGGGGAAGTACGCGCCCGGGCGCGACCGTCCCCGCCACACCGAGGCCGACGGGCCGCACTGCTACCCCGTCCCGTACGGGACGGGCGGCGGCGCGGAGTCCGTCGCCGCCGCGCCGCCGGACGCCGCCACGCCCGTCGCGGTCGCGCCCGGCGCGCTCGGCCTGCCGAACTCGCCGCAGGAGAACCGGATGGTGAACGAGCTGGTGGCGCCGTCCGTCCAGGAGGTCCCGGAGGCGCTGCCCGGCTGGAGCAGCGTGCTCGTGGGCCCCCTCTACCGGGGCGCGGAGGTGACGCTGAAGTGAAGCGGAGAAGCCTCGCCGGGCCGCTCGCGAAGTCGCTCGCGTTCGTCGTCGTGACCGTCCTCGCCACCGGGCTGCTGGCGCTCAGCATCGGCCGGTTCGGCGCCCGCGACACCGTCGCGTACAAGGCCCGGTTCACCGACGCGTCCGGGCTGCGGGACGGCGACGGCGTGCGGATCGCGGGCGTCGAGGTGGGTCGCGTCGAGGACATCGACGTCGTCGACCGGCGCACCGCCGAGGTCACGTTCGCGGTCGAGCGGGGCCGCGACATCCCCGCGACCGCCACCGCGACGATCAAGTACCTGAACCTGATCGGGCAGCGGTACATCGCCCTCGACCGCGGCACCGGCGCGGCCGGCACGCTGCGGCCGGGCGCGACGATCCCGGTCGAGCGGACGACGCCCGCGCTGAACCTGACGCAGCTTTTCAACGGCTTCCAGCCGCTGTTCCAGGCGCTGTCGCCCGGCGAGGTCAACAAGCTCGCCGGTTCGCTCGTCCAGGTGTTGCAGGGTGAGGGCGGCACCGTCGAGGGCCTGCTGTCCACGATCGGGTCGCTGACCGGCGGGATCGCCGCGAAGGACCAGGTCATCGGGCAGGTCATCGACAACCTGAACGCGGTCCTCGACACCGTGAACGCGCGCGACGACGAACTCGGCACGCTCGTCTCGACGCTGCGCCGCCTGGTGTCCGGGCTGTCGTCCGACCGGACCGCGATCGGGGAGGCGATCAGCGCCCTGGACGACCTCGCCGGCACCACCGCGGGCCTGCTGCGGGACACCCGCGCGCCGCTCAAGCGCGACATCGAGCAGCTCGGCCGCCTCTCGAAGAACCTCGCGGACGAGTCGGACACCGTCGACCGGTTCCTGGAGACCCTCCCGGTGAAGATGGAGGCCATCGGACGCGTCGCCTCCTACGGCTCGTGGCTGAACCTCTACATGTGCGAGGCGACCGTCACGGGCGTCACCTACCGGCAGTACCCGGGCGAGGAGCATCCGCCGCCCACCGGGGTCCCGCTGAAGGACGCGAGGTGCGGCGCATGAGCCCGCGAACGAGGAGCCGCCGTCCCGCGCCCGCGCGGGCGAAGGGACGGCCGCGGCTGAAGCCGGTGCGGGAGCGGAACCCGATCCTGGTCGCCGTCGTGTCGATCACCCTGCTGACCGTCGCGGCGCTGCTCGCCTACAACGCCAAGAACCTGCCGGTCATCGGCGGCGGCACCCGCTACACCGCCGACTTCGGTGAGGCGGCCGGGCTGCGGCCCGGCAACGAGGTGCGCGTCGCGGGCGTGAAGGTCGGCGAGGTCACGGGCGTCCGGCTGGACGGCGCGAAGGTCGCGGTGTCGTTCCGCGTCCGCGACACCTGGATCGGGGACGCCAGCACCGTCGCGATCGCCATCAAGACGCTGCTCGGCGACAAGTACCTCGCAGTAGACCCGCTCGGCGCGCGCGCACAGAACCCGGGTGACCGCATCCCGCTCGACCGGACGACGTCCCCCTACGACGTCACCGAAGCGTTCGAGGACCTCGCGGGGACGGTCGGACGCCTCGACAGCGCGCGGCTCGCGCAGAGCCTCGACGTCCTGTCCGGGACGTTCGACGACACCGCGCCCGAGGTCCGCGAGGCCCTCAGCGGCCTGTCCGCCCTGTCGAAGACGATCGCGTCGCGGGACGCCGAACTGTCCCGCCTCCTCGCGAACACCCGCCAGGTGACCGGGACGATGGCCGAACAGAGCGGGAACGTCGAAGCGCTACTGCGCGACGGCAATCTCCTCCTGGCCGAGATCCGCCGCCGCCGGGAGGCGATCCACAACCTCCTCGTCGGCACCCAGGAACTCTCCCGGCAGATCTCCGGACTCGTCCAGGACAACCAAAAGCAGCTCGACCCCACCCTGCGCGCGCTCGGGCAGGTCACCGAACTGCTCCAGGACAACCAGGCCAACCTGGACCGCGCGCTGAAAACCGCAGGCCCGTACACCCGCCTCCTGGGCAACTCCCTGGGAAGCGGACGCTGGATGGACGGCTACCTCTGCGGGCTCGTCCCGCCCGAATACCTGCCGGAGGGCCGCGAAGCCCCCGACGAGGGGTGCATGCCGCCCCGGAAGGGCGGTGGCTGATGCTGCGCAAGCTGCGCGGGCCCGCCGTGCTCGTCGCCCTGGGCGCCGCACTCGTCCTGGCCGCCGCGCTCGCGGTCGTCCGCGCCCAGGGCCCCGACGGCACCCGCATCACCGTGCACTTCCGCAGCGCCGTCGGCATCTCCGCCGGTTCGGACGTGCGCGTCCTCGGCGTCCGCGTCGGCGCCGTCGACTCCGTCACGCCCGACGGGCCGCACGTCCGGGCCGTCCTCACCGTCGACCACGGGGTGCGCGTCCCGTCCGGGGCGAAGGCCGTCGCCGTCGCGCCGAGCGTCGTCGCCGACCGGTACGTCCAGCTCACCCCCGCGTACACGACCGGCCCCGTGATGCGGTCCGGCGCCGTCATCGACGTGCGCGACACCGCCACCCCGATGGAACTCGACCAGGTCTACGCCGCGATCGAGCGGCTCGCCGACGACCTCGGACCGGACGGCGCCAACGCCGACGGCGCGCTCTCCCGGGCGCTCGAGACCGGCGCGGAGAACCTCGACGGCAACGGCCGCGACATCCGCACCACCACCGAACGCATGGCGCAGGCCGCGAAGACGCTCGCCGGCTCGCAGCACGACCTGTTCACGACGATCCGGTCCCTGCAGACCTTCACGTCCATGCTCGAGAAGAACGACGGGCAGGTGCGCCTCGCCGAACGGCAGCTCGCCGACGTCAGCGGGTTCCTCGCCGCCGACCGGCACGAACTGGACGCGGCGATCCGGCTGCTCACCCGAGCCCTCGCCGACGTCGAGACGTTCATCCGCGACAACCGCGAACAGGTGCGGGACAACGTGACGAAGCTCGCCGACATCACCCAGACCCTCGTGAAGCAGCGCCGCTCGCTCGCGGAGGCCCTCGACGTCCAGTCGATCAACGTCGTGAACGTCCTCAACGCCTACGACCCGGCCACGAAGTCGCTGATGGGCCGGCAGAACCTCACCGAACTCACCCCGCTGCCCGTCACGGGACGCCCCGTGCAGGCCCCGCCGGAAGGGGGCACCCCATGACCCGCCGGGCACTCGCCCTCGCCGTCGCCGCCACGACGCTCGCGTCCGGCTGCGGCTTCACCGGCCTGCAGGACCTCCCGCTGCCCGGCGGCGCCGACCTCGGCGACCACCCGTACACCGTGCGGGCCCGGTTCGCGAACGTCCTCAACCTCGTCCCCCAGTCGGCCGTCAAGGTCAACGACGTCGCGGTCGGCCGCGTCACCGAGGTCGCGCTGCCCGACGACGGCTGGACCGCCGTCGTCACCATGCAGGTCAACGGGGACGTCCGGCTCCCGGCGGACGCCCGCGCGAACGTCCGGCAGTCCAGCCTCCTCGGCGAGAAGTTCGTCGAGCTGAGCGCGCCCCCGAACGCGGCCGCCGGCGCGCAGGGCGCGGCCCCGAACGCGGCCGCCGGCGGGCCGGGCGCGGCCCCGCTGGCGGACGGCGCGGTGATCCCGCTGTCGCGCACCGGCCGCAACCCGGAGGTCGAGGAGGTGTTCGGCGCCCTGTCGATGCTGCTCAACGGCGGCGGGATCGCCCAGATCCGGACGATCACCACCGAGCTGAACCGGGCGCTCGACGGCAACGAACCCGAGATCCGGTCGCTCCTGCACCAGGCCGAACGGCTCGTCGGCGCCCTCGACGCCAACCGCCAGGGGATCCTCGACGCCCTCGACGGCCTCGACCGCCTCTCCGGCACCCTCCGCGACCGCAACGAGCAGATCGACACCGCCCTCACCGACATCGAACCGGGCCTGCGGGTCCTCGAGGAGCAGCGCGGCGCGCTCGTCCAGATGCTCACGTCACTGGACGAACTG
This sequence comes from Actinomadura sediminis, assembly GCF_042675525.1. NCBI lineage: Bacteria > Bacillati > Actinomycetota > Actinomycetes > Streptosporangiales > Thermomonosporaceae > Actinomadura > Actinomadura sediminis. The sequence goes on along the minus strand of NZ_JBHTJA010000101.1, from coordinate 16,661 downwards.
TCAGAGGTCGCCGTCACGACCGTGAACCGGAGCAAAGAGGACCTCATCGCCGACCTGGAGGCCCTCGAACCCACCCTCCGCAAGCTCTCCGACGCCGGCACCGACCTGCCGAACGCCCTGGAGGTCCTGCTGACCTACCCGTTCACCGACGCCGTCCTCCCCGCGATCAAGGGCGACTACCTGAACGTGTACCTCACCGTCACCGCGCGGCCCGGCACCACGATCGTCCCGCCGATCGCCCCGCTGCCCGCCGTCCAGGGGGACTGATGCTCACCCTCGGCACCAGGATCAAGAACCTCGTCTTCCTCGTCGTCGGCCTCTACGCGGTGGCCCACGTCGGCCTCGACTACGCGGACCTGGGCAAGCACATCGGGCTCGCCGACCACTACGTCATCGAGGCCGAACTCGCCGAAGCCGGCGGCCTCGCCGAGAACGCCGACGTCACCTACCGCGGCTCGTCCGTCGGACGCGTCGGCGAACTGCGGCTCACGGCCGACGGCGTCGTCGCCGAACTCCGCATCGACGACGACGCGCCCCGCATCCCCGTGGAGACGACCGCCGTCGTCGCCAACCGCTCCGCGATCGGCGAACAGTACATCGACCTGCGCCCGTCCACCGCGGCCGGCCCGTACCTGGCGGCCGGGGCCGTCATCCCGCGCGCCGCGACCGCCGTGCCCCCGCCCGTCACCGACCTGCTGACCAGCGTCAACGCGCTCGCCGAGTCCGTCCCGACCGGTGCGCTGCGCACCGTCGTCGACGAACTCGGCGTCGCGCTCGCCGGGCAGGGCCCGAACCTGCAGGCGCTCCTCGACGAGACCCGCGCCTTCACCGACGCGGCGAACGCCAACGCCGCCCCCACCCGCACGCTCATCGACGACGCCGAGACCGTCCTGCGCACCCAGAACGAGGAAGCCGCCGCGCTACGGTCCTTCGGCCGCGACGCGCGCCTGCTCGCCGCACGGCTCCGCGACTCCGACCCCGCGTTCCGCGAACTCGTCACCACCGCGCCCGACGCGGCCGGCGAACTCCGCGCCCTCGTCCGCGACCTGGACCCCTCGATGAGCGTGCTCGTCGCCAACCTGCTGACGACGTCCGAACTCCTCGCGCACCGCACCGCCGGGCTCGAACAGCTCATGTCGGAACTGCCGGCCGCGGTCGCCGCCGGAATGTCGGCCGTGGACGACGGCCGGCTCAACTTCGGAATGGTCACCACCTTCTTCGACCCCCCGCAGTGCACGTCCGGATACGAGGGCACCCGCTACCGCAACGGGCTCGACACGTCCCCGGGGGCCCCGCTGAACACCTCGGCCGCCTGCACCGCGCCCCCGTCGAGCGGCGTGAACGTCCGCGGCTCCGCGAACGTCCCCCGCCCGCCCGTCCCCGAGCCCGCACGCGCCGGTTCCGTCCTGGGCGCCGCCCCGGACCCGGCCCTCCCCGGAGCCCTCGCCCTCCCCGCCCTGCCCGCCGGGCCGAGCGAGCCGAACGCCCCCGAGGACCTCCGCGCCCTGCTCGGCCTCCCGAAGGCCCGGCCATGACCCCCCGCCGCACCCCCGCCGGCCGGGTGTTCGCGGCCCGGCCGCCCATGGGCGCCGCCCGTCCGCCGCGTGTGCCATGCGTGAGGGCCGGGTGCGTGAGAGCCGCGGGCTTGGGGGCGGCGGCGTGCGGCGTGCCCGCGGGCCGGGCGGTCGGCGCCCGGCCCGCGGGCGGCCATGGGGGTGCCGCGTGGGCGTGAAGCGTGAGGCGGTCGTGCGTGCGGACGACGAGGCGGTGGAGAACACTCGGCGTGGAGCGTCGCGGGCCGAGGACCCGCAACGGCGGACGCCGGCACGGGCGGCGCGCGGGCGCGGCGAGCGGGGGCGGGCGCGGACGTTGCTGGCCGGATGGGGGCTCGTGGGATGGAGCGTCGTGCTCGCCGCGGCCGTGTTCCTCGGGTGGTCGGGGTGGACGGTGTGGCGGGACGATCCGGCGGCGAGCGGACCGCCGGACGGGCGGGCGGCGGTGCTGCGGGCGGCCGAGCGGCACATCGCGGTGCTGAACTCGATGGACGGGACGCGGGTGGACGCCGGGTTGCGCGGGTGGCTCGACGCGACGACGGGGCCGCTGCACGCGCAGCTCCGGCGGGACGAGGCGGCGAACCGGCGGAAGATCGGCGCGTCGGGGACGGACGCGGACGCGACCGTGACGGGCGTGGCGGTGACGTCGCTGGACGAGGCCGCCGGAAAGGCGGAGGTGATCGCGGCGGTGCGGGTGCGGCTGACGCTGCGGGGCGGGGAGCCGACGATGCAGCGGAAGCGGTTCGCGGCCGAGCTGGCGCGGACGCCGCAGGGATGGAAGCTCGAAGCGCTCGCGTCCGTCCCGGTGGGTGCCCGATGAGGCGGGTGCTCCGGCTGTACCGGCCGTTCGCCGTCGCGGCCGTGCTGGTGGTGGCCGCGCTGGCGCTGCACCCGGTCGCGGACGCGGTGCGCGGCGACGAGCGGGCCGTGTTCGACGACGCGGCGGCGGCCGAGGCGACGGGCGCGGTGTCGCGGGGGCTGGCCACGGTGTTCAGCTACGAGGCGGGGGACGTCGCCGCGACGGAACGGGCCGCCGCGGAGGTGCTGCGGGGCCCGGCGCTGCGGCAGTACCGCATGCTGTTCGACCAGGTCGAGCGGCAGGCGCCGGGGCAGCGGGTGACGCTCGTGACCCGCGTGGTGCGGGCGGGAGTGGTGTCGCTGTCCGAGGGGGACGCGCGGCTGCTGGTGTTCCTGGACCAGACGGCGACGCGCGCGGGGAAGCCGGTCGGCACCCCGGCGGCGGCGCAGCTCGTCGTGACGGCGCGGCGGGCGGAGGGCCGGTGGACGATCCACGAACTGCGGGCGGTCTGATGGACGAGGATCTCGTGCGGCGGACGGCGGCGGCGCTGGTCGCGCTCGCGGCGCTGTTCGCGCTCTGGGGCGGCTGGTCCTGGTACGCGGCGGCGCACGATGACGGGGCCGCGTACTCGCGCGTCCGCGCGGAGGTGCTGCGGGCGGGGGAGCAGGCGGTGCAGAACCTGAACACGCTCGACTACCGGACGCTGGAGCCCGACCTGCGGACGTGGCGGGAGTCGACCACCGGCGAGCTGCACCGGGAGATCGCGCAGGGCCGGCCGGAGTTCGAGAAGCGGGTGCGGGAGGCGCGGACGGTCACCGCGGGGAAGGTCCTGGAGGCGGCGGTGGCCGAGCTGGACGTCCGGTCGGGGCGGGCGCGCGTCCTGGTGGCGGTGGAGATCACCGTGACGCCGCCCGAGGGCGACCCGGTGGTCAAGCAGGACCGCCTGGTCGCGCGCCTCGACCGGACGGACGGCGGCTGGAAGATCAGCGGGCTGGGCCGGGCGTCGGGGGAGGCGCTGTGAGGACGGTCGCGCTGGGGGTCGTCGCCGTGCTGCTGGCCGCGTCGGGAGTGTGGGCGCGGCAGGAGGCCGCGGCGCTGCGGGACGACCCCGCCGTGCGGAACACCGCGCTGACGGACGGTGCCGCGACGAGCGAGGTGAAGGGCGCGGTCGCCGAGATGGTCGGGCGGCTCTTCTCCTACGATCACGCCGCCCCGGAACGCACCCGGAAGGCGGCGGCGGAGTTCCTCACGGGCGACGCGCCCGGGCAGTACGAGAGCGTTTTCGGAAAGGTGCGGGAGGAGGCGCCGAAACGCGGCGCCGTGCTCAGCACGCGGGTCACCGACAGCGCCGTGGTGTCGCTGCGGGACGGCCGGGCGCGCCTGCTCGTGTTCGCCGACCAGCGGACGACCCGCACGTCGGACGGCCGGAGCTCGCACGCTCCCGCGATGCTGGCCGTGGACGCCGTCCGCCGCGACGGCCGCTGGCGCATCGCGGGTCTCGACACCTTCGGCTGACCTTTTCGTGCGTCCGCCAGGGAAAATCGGCCGCCATTCGGCGGTTCGCTCATGATTTTGTCACCCACCCCCGGAAAAGCTCCCTGAACGATTTATTCCGGCGACAACCGGAACGGGGGAGCGATCGAGGATCCTTGGATCATTCGGTGCTGAGGGGGGAATGGCGAATGGCAGACGTCGCGGCGTTCGAGAAGGTCCCGGGACGGGTGGCGGAGCGGCTGCGGGCGCGGGTGGATCGGGCGGCCGACGAGCTGATCCGCGAGCTGGTCGGGAACGGCGCCGTGCCGATGGACGACGAGGCCCGGCGGGTGCGGTCGGGGGTCGCGGCGGGGCTGCGGCACTTCTGCGACCTGGTGGACGACCCGCACGCCGGCTGGGACCGGGTGCGGGCGTTCTACCTGCGGGTCGGGCGGGCGCTGGCGCGCGACGGCCGGGACCCCGACGAGATCCAGCAGTCGCTGCGCCGGTCGGCGCTCGCCGTGTGGCGCACCCTCGCGGCCGATCCGGGCGGTCTCGACCGGGCCGAGCTGGGGCTCGTCGTGGACGCCCAGTTCGCCTACATGGACGCGGTCGCGGAGGTGATCGCGGTGGGGTACCGGGAGGAGCGCGCCGCGCGGCCCGCGCGGGACCTGGACGTCCGGCGCCGCGCCCGGCTGCTGCACCTGCTGCTCGCCGAGCCGCCCGCCGACCGCGACCAGGTCGCGGCGCTCGCCCGGGAGGCGCGCTGGCCGCCGCCCCGCACGGTCGCCGCGGCGGTCGCCCGTCCCCGCCGGGACGGCGTCCTCCCGCCGTCCGCGCCCGCCGGGGCGCTCGCCGACTTCGCCGCCCCCGAACCGGTGCTGCTGTTCCCCGACGCCCCGGGCGGCGCCCGTCCCGTCCTGCCCGCCGAGCTGGTCCGCGACTGGGTCGTCGCGATCGGGCCGGCGGTGCCGCTCGCGGGCGCGGCCCGGTCGCTGCGCTGGGCCCGCGAGACCCTCGCCCTCGCGGGCCGCGGCGTGATCCCCGACACCCGCCCGATCCGCAGCGCCGACCACGTCCCCGCCCTGGTGATCTCCCGCGCCGGGGAGCTGATCGACGACGCCGCCGCGACCCGGCTCGCGCCGCTGCGCGCGGTGCCGCCCGCGCGGCGGGAGCGGCTCGCCGAGACGCTGCTCGCGCTGCTGGAGCACAACTTCAACGCCGCCGACGCCGGGCGCCGCCTGCGCGTGCACCCGCAGACCGTCCGGTACCGGCTGCGGCACCTGCAGCACCTTTTCGGTGACGACCTGCGGGATCCGCGGCGGTGCCTGGAAATAGAATTGATCTTGAATGCCCGGCTGGTCACGAAGACATTGTCAACGTGTTGATAAGGACGCCGCCGAATCGCGCGTCCGGATATGTGGTGCGCGAGGGGCGCGCGGGCCGATAGTCGGGGGTCCCTTTCGCGTGACGAGGTGGTGCGCATGACCCGCAAGGCGTTCGACTTCGACGTCATCGTCGTCGGCTCGGGATTCGGCGGCAGCGTCGCGGCGCTGCGGCTCGCGGAGAAGGGGTACCGCGTCGCGGTCCTCGAGGCGGGCCGCCGGTTCGACGAGGACTCGCTGCCGAAGACGTCCTGGCGGCTGCGCAGGTACCTGTGGATGCCGCGCCTCGGCCTGCACGGCATCCAGCGGATGCACCGCGTCGGGGGGAAGGCGGGCGTGCTGGTCCTCGCGGGCGCGGGCGTCGGCGGCGGCTCGCTCGTCTACGCCAACACCCTGTACGAGCCGCCGCGCCCGTTCTTCACCGACAAGGCGTGGGGCCACATCACCGACTGGCAGGACGAGCTGAGGCCGCACTACGACCAGGCCCGCCGGATGCTCGGCGTCGTGACGAACCCGCTGGTCACCCCCGCGGACGAGGCGATCAAGCGGGTCGCGGACCGGATGGGCGCCGGCGACACCTACCACCCGACGCCGGTCGGCGTGTTCTTCGGCGACGAGCCCGGCGTCGCGCACGACGACCCGTTCTTCGGCGGCGCGGGCCCCCGCCGGACGACGTGCACGGCGTGCGGATCGTGCATGATCGGCTGCCGTGTCGGCGCGAAGAACATGCTCACGAAGAACTACCTGTACCTCGCGGAGAAGGCGGGCGTGCAGGTCGTCCCGGACACGACGGTGACCGCGCTGGAGCCCGGCGAGTCCGGCGGCTACCGGGTGACGGTGCGGCGCACCGGCGCGTTGCGGGGCCGGCGGACCCTCACCGCGGAGCAGGTCGTCCTCGCCGCCGGGACGCACGGCACCCAGACGCTGCTGCACCGGATGCGCGACACCGGCCGCCTCCCGCACCTGTCCCCGCGTCTCGGCGAGCTGACCCGCACGAACTCCGAGGCGCTCCTCGGCGTCGAACGCATGACCGTCTGGCACCGCAAGAAGCACGTCGACCACGGCACCGGCCTGGCGATCACCTCGTCGTTCCACCCCGACGACAAGACCCACATCGAACCGACCCGCTACGGCACCGGCAACAACCTGATGGGGTTCATCCGGACGCTCCTCGTCGACGGCGGCGGGCGGGCGCCGCGCTGGCTGAAGTTCGCGGGCCTCGCCGTACGGCACCCGACGATCATCCTGCGCGGCCTCTCGCTGAAGGACTGGGCGAACCGCACGGTCATCGCCCTCGTCATGCAGACCGCCGACAACTCCATCACCGTCAGCGAGAAGCGCGGCCGCCTCGTCGCGCGGCAGGGCGAGGGCGAGCCGAACCCCACGTGGATCCCCGTCGCGCACAAGGCCGTCCGGATGCTCGCCGAGGAGCTCGACGCGACCCCCGGCGGGACGTGGTTCGACCTGTTCAACATCCCGACGACCGCGCACTTCATCGGCGGCTGCACCATCGGGGAGACCCCCGAGACCGGCGTCATCGACCCCTACCACCGCGTCCACGGCCACCCCGGCCTGCACATCGTCGACGGCTCCGCCGTCACCGCGAACCTCGGCGTCAACCCGTCCCTCACCATCACCGCGCAGGCCGAACGGGCGATGTCGTTCTGGCCGAACCGCGGCGAGAAGGACCCCCGCCCCGCCCCCGGCGACCCGTACCGCCGCATCGACCGAGTCCCCCCGCAAGCCCCGTCCGTCCCGGCCAACGCCCCCGCCGCCCTCCACCTCCCCTGACCGCGCCCAGGACGGATCTACTCGACCGGAATGGCGTAGGCCAGCTCGTACCGGTCCGTCGGAGATCAGCAGGCGTACGGCCTCGACCGCGACGCGGTCGGAGACCCCGTACCGCTCGGCGAGCCGGTGCCGCGACGGGACACGGTCGCCCGGTGCGAGGGTGCCGTCGACGATCTGGCGGCGCAGGTCGTCGGCGATGCGCAGGTATGCGGGCTGGGCCACGGGGACTCCGGATGCCGGTCGGGGACGTCGATTCCAGACCCAAGGTCGACAAGCTGCGTACACAACTATCAAGCACTCGGCTTTCTCGACGTCGCCGATCGATCGCTCCCGCGGACGTCGGTGGCGGGTGCGACGATCGCGGCGTGACGAAGATCGACGACCTGATCGCCCGGGTGGCCGCGCGGGCCCGGGCCGAGTGTCCGACGCTGCCGCCGCCGGTGGGCGACCCGGACGTGAACGCCGCGGAGGACGCCCTCGGGTTCCACCTTCCGCCCCTGCTCGCACGCCTTTACCGAGACGTCGCCAACGGCGGGTTCGGTCCCGACTACCAACTCTTTCCGCTGGTCGGCGAGGGGCCGACCGCCGTGGACGTCTATCGCGAGGAGCGGGCGCACGCGGGCGGGACGGGGTGGCCCGCCGGCGTGCTGCCGATCTTGCACTGGGGCTGCGGCATGTACGCGGCGGTGGACTGCACGACGGCGTCGTCCACGGTGCTGCTGTTCGAGCCCAACGTCTACCAGGGGGACTGGGCGGACGCCTGGTTCCTCGACGCCGAGACCCTCGACGGCTGGCTGGAGGGCTGGCTCTCGGGGAACGCCTGGTACGAGGAGGAGAACCTCGGGAACACCGAGCCGCCGGAGCCGCGGCCCTGGACGGACGCGCGGGAGCGGCTCGCCCGCATCAGGGGGTGAGGAGGGTGGTGAGTTGGAGGCGTAGGGACAGGCGTTTGTGCGGGGTCGTGAGGTCGAGGGGGGCGAGTTCGTCCATCCGGCGTAGGCGGTAGCGGAGTGTGTTCGGGTGGACGCGGAGGTCGGCGGCGGCGCCCTTCGGGTCGCCGAAGTGGTCGAGCCAGGCGGCGAGGGTGGGGAGGAAGGACGTGCCGCGGGACGTGTCGTGGTCGTGGAGGGTGCGGAGGGGGCCGTCCGGGGGGAGGGGGCCGATCGCGGTCCGGGCGCGTTCGACGACGACGGTGTCCCACGCGTCCTCCAGCCGGACGGCGCCCGCTGCCGGGAGGCGGCCGGACGTGACGAGCGCGGCCAGTTCGGCGGCCTCGGCGCGGGAGCGGGGCAGGTCGGACGGGGCGTCGGCGGGGCCGCCGATCGCGGCGTGCAGGCCGGGGTCGCCGACGCGGGCGAGGGCGTCGGCCAGCCACGGCGGCGAGCCGGGCCCGGTGCGCGCGGTGAGGACGGCGACGAGCGCGCCGTCGAGGTCGGTGAGGAGGGGGCGGCGCCAGCCGAACCGGCGGGCGATCGCGTCCCAGAGTTCGAGGTCGCGGCGCGGGTCCGTCCCGGCGCGGTTCCCGAGGACGGCGGCGCGCCACGGCGGGGGCTCGGGGACGTCCGGCGGCGTCCCGTCGCGGAGCGCGGCCCGCAGCCGGTCGGCCGACACGCGCCGCGCGACGTCCGACTCGGCGCGCAGCCGGAGCAGGTGCAGGGCGACGACGGACGCCAGTTCCGTGAGCCGCCGGACGCGGTCGTCCGGGATCGGCGTGCGGGCCACCGCCCAGATCGAGCCGAGCCACTCGCCGCCGGCGCGGACGGGCACCACGAGCCGGGGCAGCATCCCGCCCGGGCCCGCCGGGACCGCGATCGGCTCGCTCGACCGGGCCATCTTCCGGAACACGCCGCCGGCCCGCAGGTGCGCGGTGACCTGCGGCGGGACGCGGCGGCCCACGATCGTGGAGACGCGCGCCGGGTCGGCGGCGTCCTGCGCCCCGGAGTAGGCGAGGACGCGCGAGCGCGCGTCCTCGACGGTGACCGGGGCGCCCGCGATCTCCGCGGCGGTGTCGGCGAGGGCGAACAGGTCGTCGGGCGCGCCCGGGTCGCCCGGCAGCGGTGCGCCCGCGCGGTCGACGGCGCCGCGCAGGAGCCAGACGAGATGCGCCCAGGAGGCGTCCGGCTGGAGGGCGACGAGCGCGGGCGCGAGGCGGTGCCCGGCGGCGGCGACGCCGGGCTCGGCGGCGAGCGGGGCCTTCACGACGACGCCCGCGGCGCCCGCGGCGTCCGCCCGTTCGAGCAGGTCGGCGGCGGCTTCGGGGGACGGCAGGCCGACGCCGAGGACGAGGTCGCCCGGCTGCCCGGCGGGTTCGCCGGGTTCGGCGAGGACGACGTCGTCGACGGGCCCGGCGCGGCCACCGGCGACCGTGCGGAGCAGTCCGGGGCCGAGGGCGTCGACGAGGTCGGCGACGGGGACGGGACGCATGCATCCAGTGTCGCCGATCGCCTTGTGCGATCCGCACAATCCCGCGTGTTCGTGTTGGCCTGATCGGACGACGCCAGGTCGCGGGCGCGGCACCAGCATCGGAGGCGAGAGTCCGCGCAGAGAGGGAAGATGCAATGGTCGGCAACGCCTCCCCGAGCCGTGTCGCCGTCGTCGGCGCCGGCATGGTCGGCCTGTCCACGGCGTGGTTCCTGCAGGAACGCGGCGTGGACGTCACCGTGTTCGACCGGCGGGACGTCGCGGCGGGCGCGTCGTGGGGGAACGCGGGCTGGCTGACCCCGGGCCTCGCGACGCCGCTGCCGGAACCGGCCGTCCTGCGGTACGGGGTCCGCGCGGTCCTCAGCCCGTCGTCGCCGGTGTACGTGCCGCCGAGCGCGGATCCGCGGCTGCTGCGGTTCCTCGCGGGGTTCGCGCGCAACAGCACGGCGGCGCGATGGCGGCGCGCGATGGAGGCGCTGGTCCCGATCAACGGGCTGGCGCTGCCGGGCTTCGACGCGCTGGTCGAGGGCGGGGTGGAGGCGGAGACGCGGGACGCCGCCACGTTCGTCGCCGCGTACCGGACGGCCGCCGAGCGCCGCGTCCTGCTGGAGGAGGTCGAGCACATCCGCGCGGCGGGGCAGTCGCTGGAGTACGAGGCCCTGGACGGCGACGAGGCCCGCAAGCTGGAGCCGCTGCTGTCGGAGGAGATCGGCGCGGCGATCCTGCTGCGCGGCCAGCGGTTCGTCGACCCCGGACGGTTCGTGCACGCCCTCGCGGACGCGGTGCGGGCGCGCGGCGGCGAGATCCGCACCGGGACGGACGTCGACGCGATGCAGGACGGCCCCCGCGGCGTCGCCGTCCGGGCCGGCGGCCGGGTGGAGGTGTTCGACGCGGCGGTGCTCGCGAACGGCGTGTGGCTCGGCGATCTCGCCCGCCGGTTCGGTGTCCGCGCGCTCGTCCAGGCGGGCCGCGGCTACAGCTTCAGCGTGCCGGTGGAGCACGTCCCGGCCGGCCCGGTGTACCTGCCCGCGCAGCGCGTGGCCTGCACGCCGCTGGGCGACCGGCTGCGCGTCGCGGGGATGATGGAGTTCCGCCGCCCGGACGCGTCCCTCGACCCGCGGCGCGTCCGCGCGATCGTCGAGGCCGCGCGCCCGCTGCTGCGCGGCGCCGACCTGGACGACCGGCGGGACGAGTGGGTCGGGTCCCGCCCGTGCACCCGCGACGGCCTTCCGCTCATCGGCGCCACCCGCTCCCCGCGCGTCTTCGTCGGCGGCGGCCACGGCATGTGGGGCGTCACCCTCGGCCCCGCCACCGGCCGCCTCCTCGCCGAGACGATCACCACGGGCCGCCGTCCGTCCGAACTGGCCCCTTTCGACCCCCTCCGCTGACGCGCCGGGCTCAGGATCGGAGCGGGGACGTCACTTGAGCGGGGACGTCGTCACGGGCTTGCGGTCGGTGGTGTTCGACCACTTCTCGAACGGGACCTCCCAGTAGCCCCAGCCGTTCCACCAGTCGAGCCGCCGCGCGGTGCCCGTGATGTTGACGATGTCGCCCCGGTACGACCAGTGGTAGAGCCATTTGGCGTCGGCGGCGGGCGACCGGACGCAGCCGTGGCTGCAGTTGCGGTTGCCGAGGCAGGCCGGGTCGGCCGTGTTCTCGTGGATGTACTCGCCGCTGTTGGAGATGCGGGTCGCCCACGGGACCTGCTCGTCGTAGTAGCCGGGGTCGCCCTTCTTCTTGCCCGGGGACACCATCCGCTCCATGCGGCTGCGGTCCATGGTGAGGTGGACGCCGCTGGTGGTGAGCAGGTGGTCGACGCCGTCGGCCCACACGTCGCCGCCGGAGCCGAGGCTGACGCCCCAGGTGCGGACGACCCTGCCGTTCTTGCGCGCGACGAGCTTGTGCGTCTTCGCGTTGATGTCGATGACGTGCGAGTCGCCGATCTTGAAGCGGCGGGTGACGTCCTTGGCGCCGAACACGTCGTCGCCGATCCTCAGGCCGGCGTAGTGGACGGTGAGGGACACCTCCTGGTTGGGCGCCCACGGCTTCTTCGGGCGGAACACCAGCGAGGGGAGGCCGTTGAAGGAGTGGCCCTTGTCGAGCCAGCGCCATGAGCCCACGGTCGGCTTCGTGGACGACAGCTCGATGCTCTTCTCGATCAGCGGCTTGGCCCGCTCGGGAACGTCCTTGTTGAACTGGACGAAGATCGGCATGCCGGTGCCGACGGTCTCGCCGGCGCTCGGCACCACGTTGTTGATCTTCGTGGCGGCGACGGCGGTGGTGGTGCGGAAGGCGCTGGTGGCGGTGGTGGTCTCGCCCTTCGGCGACGTCGCGGTGGCCTGCACGCGGTAGCTGCCGCCGGGCGCGAGCGTCCAGGACGAACGCCACGTGGTCTTGTCCGCGGACAGCGCGCCCGGCACCGGCTCGCCCTTGAGGGTGACGGCGACCGCGCCGAGCGTCCCGCCGGACGCGGTGACGACGACCCCCTGGTCCGGACGGGCGCGCGCGCTGCCGTTCGCCGGTGTGATCGTCACTTTGGGCGGTGCTGCCTCGGTCTTCTTGGCGGTGACTTCGCCGCCCCCGCCGCCGCACGCCGTCGCCAGTCCGAGGACCAGCGCCATGGCCAAGGCCGTCTTGCCTCGCACCGTTCTCCTCTTGTCAGGGGGATCGATCCCGATGATCTGTGACGCCGATTCTCCCGCTCGGGTTCGGCCGTCATCAGGTATTTCCCGAAGCCCGCCCGGCGTTTCCGGGCAACATCGGCGAACAGGGGTGAATTTTCGGCATTCACGCAGGTCAGGGGCGGAACTCGATCTTCTGCTCAAGAGTGGGGAGCGCCTTGTTAAAGGCGGCGTTCCATGCCGATCCGCCCTGCGAAGCTGGACCGTGGCCACCTGCGCGAACGTCCTCGTCAGCGGCGGAGGGGACGCGCGCCCGGGCCCGTCAGGACGCCCGGCGAGGCCCTAGGCATGGGTGAGTCTTCGGCATGAAGGGACGCGCGAGATGAGTGCCCAGGGGCTGAGTCCCTCCATCGACTCCGGGGCCCGCGCGGATCTCGCCGCCCCCGGCGGCGGCGCCGCGCTCGCCCCCGGAATGCCGCTCGTCCCGGTCCGCCGCCGGACGCCCGGCCCGCGCCTGCTGCCGGCCCTCTACCCGGTGTGCCTCGCGGTCGCCGACGGCTGGGCGATGGCGGCCGCGGTCGCGGCCGCGCAGCCCGGCCGGCCGGGCGGCGGGCTGCCCGCGGCGGCCGCCGCGGCGATCGTCGCGCTGAACGCGACCGGCGGGCTGTACCGGGTGCGGCGCGGCCCGTCGCTGCTGACCGACCTGCGGGCGCTGCTGGTCCGGGTGCTGCTGGTGGGGACGGTCGCCGCGGTGCTCCTCGGCGCCCGCCCGTTCGACTGGCTGTGGCTGCTCGCGCCGGCCGCCGCCGTCCCCGTCGCGTGCCGCGCGCTCGCGAACGGCGCCGCCCGCACCTACCGGTGCCGCCGCTCCCGGTCCCGACCCGCCCTGGTCGTCGGCGTCGGCGGCACGTCCGGGCACCTGGTGGAGCTGCTGCGGGTGCGCGGCGAGTTCGGGCTCGCGCCCGTGGGGCAGGTCGCGGCCGGGCGGGCCGCGGCCGGGCCGGCCGGCGCGGACGAGCCGGCGCTGCCCGTCCTCGGCGGCATCACCGACGTGCCGGTGCTCGTCGAGGAGCACGGCGTCGGCACGCTGATCGTCGTCGCCGAGGACGTCGCGCCCGAGCACCTCGACGCCGTCCTGCGGCTGTCGTTCGGCCTCGCCTGCGAGACGCTGCTGGTGCAGCCCCCGGCGGCGGTCGTCCCGGTGGAGGCGGGCCGCCGCGAGTACCTCGCCGGGCTGCCGTGCGCGCGGGTGGACTGGCGGCTGCGCGAGCCGGGCCGCCGGTACGCGAAGCGGCTGCTGGACGTCGTCGTCGCGTCCGTCCTGCTGGTCCTGGCGGCGCCGCTGTTCGCGGCGTGCGCGGTCGCGGTGCGGATGGAGGGCGGGCCGGGCGTGCTGTTCCGGCAGCGGCGGATCGGGCTCGGCGGCGAGGAGTTCGTGCTGCTGAAGTTCCGCACCCTGCAACCGGCGGACGAGCAGGAGTCCGACACCCGCTGGACCGTGCAGGGCGACCGCCGCATGGGCCCGGTCGGCCGGTTCCTCCGCAACACGTCCCTGGACGAGCTGCCGCAGCTGTGGAACGTCGTGCGCGGCGACATGAGCCTCGTCGGCCCGCGCCCGGAACGTCCCCATTTCGTCGAGCAGTTCTCCCGCACCTGCCCCGGCTACATGCTGCGGCACCGCGTCCCCGTCGGGATGACCGGCTGGGCACAGGTGCACGGCTTCCGGGGCGACACGTCCATCGAGCTGCGCGCGCGCCTGGACAACCACTACATCGACCACTGGTCGTTCGGCGCCGACCTCAAGATCCTGCTGCTGACCGCCCGGGCCGTTCTCGGGAGGGACTCCGGATGACCGGGGCGTGGTGGAGGCGCCCGAGCTGGATCGCGGCGGCCACCGTCGCCTGCGTCGGCGCCCCGCTGGGCGGCGGCGCGTTCGGCCCGGGCGTGCAGGTCACCCCGGGGGACGTCGCGAGCGTCGTGCTCGTGGCGACCGCCGCGCTCCTGGTCGTGCGCGGACGGACGCGCGTGCCGCGTGCGGCGCTGTGGGCGTTCGGCCCGCTGATCGCGGCGCTCGGCGTCACCACCGTCTGCTCGTCCGACATCGCGGCGAGCCTCCCCGGGTTCCTGCGCGACCTCCAGATCTTCGTGCTGGTGCCCCTCGCGGTCGTCCTGGTGTGCAAGGACCGCCGCGACCTCGGCATCGTCTGCGGCGCGGTCCTCGGCCTCGGGTTCGCGGAGGCGGCGTACGGGATCTGGCAGGCGGCGACCGGCAACGGCGCGTCGATCGGCGGCGCCAACATCCGCGCCGTCGGCACGTTCGGCGCGATCGACGTCATGGCGATGTCGGTCGTCGCCGCGTTCGCGTTCGTGCTGCTGACGGCGTACCTGCTCGCGGGCGTCCGGCGCACCCGGGGAACCGTCGCCGCCGCGGTCGCCGGGCTCGCCGTGCTCGGCGCGGCGCTCGTCCTCGCGCTCAGCCGGGGGACGTGGCTGGCGCTCGGCGCCGCGGTCGTGCTGATGCTCGTCCTGTTCGACCGCTGGCTCGCGGTGCGCACGGTCGCGTGCGGCGCCGCGCTGATGCTCCTGTTCGGGGTGTTCACGGGCGGCGACTCGTCCGCCGTGACGGCGCGCGCGCGGTCCATGGTGGTGTCCGTCACCGAGCCGGACCGGTCGGTGAACGACCGCTACCACCTGTGGGCCGCCGCCCAGGGGATGTGGCAGGACGCCCCCTTCACCGGCGTCGGCGTGAAGAACTTCGCCGAGTACCGCGACACCTACGCGGGCATCGAGCTGTCGTCGGGCAGCGAGACCCACGACCCCGTGAACGGGTACATGCGGCAGCCGCTGCTGTCGCCCCACAACCAGTACCTGCTGATCCTCGCCGAGCAGGGCGTCGTGGGCCTCGCGGGGTTCGCGGCGATGCTCGCGGCGATCGTCCGGGGCCTGTGGCTGCGCCGCCGCCCCCGCGACCCGCTGTGGCTCGCCGCCGCGGGCGCCATGACCTTCCTGCTGATCAACTTCGTGTACTCCGACCTCGGCGGGCCGACGACCGTGCTCACCGCGGTCCTGCTCGGCGTCGCCGCCGCCCGCGCCTTCGGGCCGCGCCGCCCCGCCCCCGCCCTCGTCGACCGGCACGGCTTCCTCGTCCACCGGCTCGAAGAGGCGCCATGACCGCCGCCGCGCGCACCGCGAGGGGGGCGGCCGGGCCCGGGACGGCCGGACGGTTCGGCCGGTTCGGGAAGTCCGGGACGGCCGGGGCCGCCGGGGCGGGCGGGTCCGTGGGGCGCGCGGCGGCGCTGTCGGGGGCGCTGGTGGCCGCCGGGACCGCCCTCGGGTTCCTGCGCGACCTCGTGATGGCGCACCTGTTCGGCGCGAGCCGCGGCACCGACGCGTTCCTCGTCGCCTGGACGATCCCGGAGACGGTGTCGCCGCTGCTCATCGAGGACGCGATGGCGCTGCTGATGGTGCCGGTCGTGACCCGGCTGCTGGCCCGCGGCGACGGGCTGCGGGGGTTCGTCGGCCGGACCCTGCCGCGCATGGTCGCGGTCCTCGCCGTCGTGACCGTGACGCTCGCGCTCGCGGCGCCCGCGGTCGTCGAACTGCTCGCGCCCGGCCTGCCGGGGCACGGGCCCGCGGTGCTGTGCGTCCGGCTCACGGCGGTCACCGTCGTGACGTTCGGGATCGCCGGTTTCATGAGCGCGACGCTGCGCGCGCACCACCGGTTCGGGCCGCCCGCCGCGATCTACGCCGCGTACAACGTGGGCATCCTCGCGCTGATCGCGGGCCTGTCGGGGGCCGTCGGGGTGACGAGCGCCGCGATCGGCGTCGCGGCCGGCAGCGTCCTCATGGTCGCGGTGCAGGCGCCCGCGTTCGTCCGGTGCCTGCGGGACGCGCCGCCGCAGCGGCTCCCGGCGGACGAGCTGCGGCTCGGGCTCGCGGCCGTCGCGCCCGTCGTCGTGTACACGGTGACGCGGCAGGCGCAGGTGTTCGTCGAGCGGTTCCTCGGCTCGGGCCTGGAGGCCGGTTCGATCTCGCACCTCAACTACGCGCAGAAGGTCGCGCAGGTCCCGATGATCATGTCGTTGATGATCGTCACGGTGACGTTCCCGCGGCTCGCCCGCGCCTCCGCGGACGGCGACGTGCGCGGCGTCGCCCGCCGCATCCGGCAGGACCTCGCCGCCGCGGGCGCGATGGTCATGTGCGCGACCGCCTTCCTCGTCGCGTTCGCGCCCGCCGTCATCGAGGTGCTGTTCGAGCACGGCGCGTTCACCGCGGACGACACCCGCGACACCGCCGACATCATGCGGGTGTACGCGCTCGGCCTGTGGGGGCAGATGGCCGTGGGCCTCGCCGCCCGCGCGTTCTTCGCGCGCGGCCGCCCGATGTGGAGCCCGGCCGGGGTGCTGGCCGCCGGGCTGGTGGTGACGGCCGCGATCGGCGCGGCGTTCGCCGCGACCGCCGGGACGATCGCGCTCGCCGCCGCGAACGCCGCCGGGATCACGCTCGCCGCCGTCCTGCTGCTGGCCGGGCTGCGGCTCAAGGTCGCGCCCGTGGCGCTGCGCGGCATCGCCGCCGACACCGGGCGGCTGCTGCTCGCGGGCGTCGGCGCCGGCGCGGC
>NZ_JBHTJA010000100.1:0-25663 GCF_042675525.1 Actinomadura sediminis | reverse complement strand
TGCGGCTGGCCGCGGACGGCGCCGCGCACCTGGTCCTGGTGTCCCGCCGGGGCCTCGACGCGGCGGGCGCGCGGGACCTGGCGGACGAGCTCGCCGCCGCGGGGACCCGCGTCACCGTCGCCGCCTGCGACGTCGCCGACCGGGACGCGCTGCGCGACCTCCTGGACGGGCTGCCCGAACCGGTCACGGCCGTGGTCCACGCGGCGGGCGTCCTCCCGGAACCGGGCCCGCTCACCGGCGGGGGCGGCCGGGACGCGCTCGCCGCGGCGGCGCCCGCGAAGGTCGCCGGCGCCCGCAACCTCGACGAACTGCTGGGCGACCGGCCGCTGGAGGCGTTCGTGCTGTTCTCCTCCGGTGCCGCCGTGTGGGGCTCGGCGGGGCAGGCCGCCTACGCCGGGGCCAACGCGTACCTCGACGCGCTCGCCGCCCGGCGCCGCGCCCGGGGCCGCGCCGCGACCTGCGTCGCCTGGGGGTCCTGGGGCGGCGGCGGGATGGTGGACGAGGGGACGGCCGCGTACCTGCGGCGGCTCGGCGTCGACGAGATGCCCCCCGAACTCGCCGTCCGCGCCCTGTGGCAGGCGCTCGCGCACGACGAGCCCCATCTCGTCGTGACCGATACCGACTGGGCCCGGTTCGTCCCGCCCTACACGCTCGGCCGGGCGCGCCCGCTGCTGGACGACCTGCCCGACGCGCGCGCCGCCGCGGCGGGCGGCGACGCCGCCGACGCCGAACCGGGCGACGGGGCGGACCTCGCGGACCGGCTCGCCGGGCTGACACCGCCCGAGCGGGAACGGGTGCTGCTGGATCTCGTCCGTTCCCTGACCGCCGCCCTCCTCGGCCATGACGTCGGGGACGTCGAGCCGGGACGGGCGTTCAAGGACCTCGGGTTCGATTCGGTCGCGGCCGTCGAGTTCCGCAACCGGCTCAGCCGGGCGGCGGGCGTGCGGCTCCCGGCCACCCTGGTGTTCGACCACCCGACCGCCGCCGCGATCGCGGCGCACCTGGCCGCCGCCCTGTCCGGCGGCGCCGGGACGGCCGCGGCGGGCGGCGGGAGCGCCCCGCTCCCCGCCCGCCTCGACCGCCTGAAGAGCGAACTGGTCGCGGTGCCGCCCGCGGCGGTCGCCGCCGTCGGCCTGCTCGACCGGCTCCGGGCGATGACGGCCCGGCTCGGCGCGGCGGCCGGCGACGACCCCGCCGCCGGCGTCGAGAGCCGGCTGGCCGACGCCGACGCCGACGACGTCCTGGCGTTCATCGACAAGGAGTTCGGGGCCCGCTGATGGCTAACGAGGACAGGCTGCTCGACTACCTCAAGAAGGTCACCGCCGAGCTGCACCGGACCCGGGACAGGCTGCGCGAGCTCGAGGACGGCGTCGCGGAGCCGATCGCCGTCGTCGGGATGGGCTGCCGGTACCCGGGCGGCGTCCGCTCCCCGGAGGACCTGTGGCGGCTCGTCGCGGGCGGCGGCGACGCGATCGGCCCGGCGCCCGACGACCGCGGCTGGCGGCTCGGCGACGTGCTCGGCGACGAGTACGCCCCCGAGGGCGGGTTCGTCCGGGACGCGTCCGCGTTCGACGCCCGCTTCTTCGGCGTCTCCCCGCGCGAGGCCGTCGCGATGGACCCGCAGCAGCGGCTCGCCCTGGAGGTCTGCTGGGAGACCGTCGAGCGTGCCGGGATCGTCCCGGAGACCCTGCGGGGCACGCCGGTCGGGGTGTTCCTCGGCAGCGGCGGCCAGGACTACTCGACGCTGCTGGCCGCCGACCCCGAGGCGGCCGCGGCGTACCTGAGCACGGCCAGCGCGGGCAGCGTCATCTCCGGGCGCGTCGCGTACACGCTGGGGCTGGAGGGGCCCGCGATCACGGTCGACACCGCCTGCTCGTCGTCGCTCGTCGCGCTGCACGTCGCGTGCCGGGCGCTGGCGCGCGGCGAATGCTCGATGGCGCTCGCGGGCGGGGTCAACGTGATGTCCACCCCCGCACCGTTCCTGGCGTTCAGCGCGCAGAGCGGGCTGGCGCGCGACGGCCGCTGCAAGGCGTTCTCCAGCACGGCGGACGGCACCGGCTGGGCCGAGGGCGTCGGCGTCGTGCTGCTGCAGCGGCTCGCCGACGCGCGCCGCGACGGGCATCCGGTGCTCGCCGTGATCCGCGGGTCGGCGGTGAACCAGGACGGCGCGTCCAACGGGCTGACCGCGCCGAGCGGGCCGGCGCAGCGGCGCGTCATCTGGCGGGCGCTGGCGGACGCCGGGCTCGCCGCCGCCGACGTCGACGCGGTGGAGGGGCACGGCACCGGCACCACGCTGGGCGACCCGATCGAGGCGGAGGCGCTGCTCGCCACCTACGGGCGGGGCCGCCCGGCGGACCGTCCGCTGTGGCTCGGCTCGGTGAAGTCGAACATCGGGCACGCGCAGGCCGCCGCCGGGGTCAGCGGCGTGATCAAGATGGTGGAGGCGATCCGGCACGGCGTCCTGCCGAAGACGCTGCACGTCGCCGAGCCGTCCCCGCACGTGGACTGGTCCTCCGGGGCCGTCCGCCCGCTCACCGAGGCGCGGCCGTGGCCGGGCGACGGCCCCCGCCGCGCCGGGGTCTCGTCGTTCGGGGTGAGCGGCACCAACGCGCACCTGATCGTCGAGGAGGCCCCCGAGGACGCGACCGGGGAGACCGGCGGCACCGGGGAGCGGCACCGGCCCGCGGGCGGCCTCGTCCTGCCGCTGTCCGGACGCGGCGAGGCCGCGCTGCGCGCGCAGGCCGGGAACGTGCTGGAGCTGCTGGAGGGCGGGGCCGACCCCCTCGACGTCGCCTACTCGCTCGCGACGAGCCGCACCGCGTTCGAGGACCGGGCCGCGGTCACGGCGGCCGACGCGGACGCGGTGACCGCGGGCGTCCGGGCCGTCGCCGACGGCGACACCGCCCCCGGCGTCCTGCGCGGCGCACGCGGTACCGGCCGTCTCACCGCCGCGCTTTTCTCTGGTCAGGGCGCGCAGCGGGTCGGGATGGGCCGTGGGTTGTGTGAGGCGTTTCCGGTGTTCGCGGAGGCGTTCGAGGAGGTGTGCGGGCACTTTGCGGGGTTGCGTGAGGTGGTGTGGGAGCGGCCGGAGGTGGTGGATCGGACGGAGTATGCGCAGTGTGGTCTGTTCGCGTTCGAGGTGGCGTTGTTCCGGTTGGTCGAGTCGTGGGGTGTGGTTCCGGATTTTGTGGCGGGTCATTCGATCGGTGAGGTGACCGCGGCGTATGTGGCGGGGGTGTGGTCTCTGGAGGACGCGTGCCGGGTGGTGCGGGCGCGCGCTTTGTTGATGGGCGCCTTGCCTGCGGGTGGGGCGATGGTGGCGGTGCGGGCGTCGGAGGATGAACTCGTTCTGCCGGCCGGGGTGGAAGTGGCGGCGGTGAATGGTCCTTCTTCGGTGGTGCTGTCGGGGGATGAGGACGCGGTGGCCGGGGTGGCGGCCGAGTGGGAAGGCAAGGGTCGTAAGACGACGCGGTTGAAGGTTTCGCACGCGTTCCATTCGGCGCGCATGGAGCCGATGCTCGACGACTATGCCGAGGTTCTGGCCTCGGTCACCTTCCATCCGCCGACAATCCCGGTGGTGTCCACGGTCACGGGCGAAGCGGCGGGCGCGGTGCTCACGGAGCCGCGGTACTGGGTCGAGCAGGTGCGCCGCCCGGTGCGGTTCCTGGACGCCGTCCGCACACTGGAGGCCGAGGGGGTCGCGACGTTCGTCGAGGTCGGGCCGGGCACCGCGCTCTCGGCCGCCGGTTCCTCCTGCGTCACCGGTGACGACCCCGCCTTCGTCCCGCTGCTGCGCGGGGACGCGCCTGAGCCCGCGTCAGCGGCGAACGCCCTGGCCCGCCTGTGGACCCGTCACGTCCCGGTGAGCTGGGAGGGCGTGTTCGAGGGGACGGGCGCCCGCCGCGTCGCACTGCCGACGTACCCGTTCCAGCGGCGCCGCTACTGGCTCGACCCCCGTTCCAGCGCCGACGCGCGCGCCGCCGGGCTCTCCGCGACCGGTCACCCGCTGCTCGGGGCGGCGCTGACGCTCGCGGACTCGGGCGGCGTCGTGTTGACCGGGCGCCTGTCGACCGGGGCGCATCCCTGGCTGGCCGAGCACCGCGTCCGGGGCGAGGCCGTCCTGCCCGGGACCGGCTTCGTCGACCTCGCGGTGCACGCGGGCGACCAGGCCGGCTGCGCCCGGGTCGACGAGCTGACCCTGGAGGCGCCGCTGGCGCTGCCCGCCCGCGGCGACGTCCTGATGCAGGTCACGGTGGGAGAGCCGGACGAGGCGGGCCGCCGTCCCGTGGCGGTGCACGCCCGTCCCGACGAGCCCGGCACGGAATGGACCCGGCACGCCGTCGGGCTGCTCGGCCCGGCCGCGCCGCCGCCCGCCTTCGACCTGCGGGCCTGGCCGCCGCCCGCCGCCGAACCCCTGGACGTCGGCGGCGTCTACGCCCGGCTGTCGTCGCTCGGCCTGGACTACGGGCCGGTGTTCGGCGGGCTGCGCGCCGCCTGGCGCGACGGCGACGCCGTCCTCGTCGAGGTCGCGCTGCCCGAGCACGCGGCCGAGTCCGCGACCCGGTTCGGGCTGCACCCGGCCGTCCTGGACGCCTGCCTGCACGCCCTCGCCCTCGACGGGCTCGCGCCGGACGGGGACGGCCCCAGGCTGCCGTTCTCCTGGAGCGGTGTCTCGCTCCACGCGAGCGGCACCGCCGCGGTCCGAACGCGGCTCACCCGCGACGGGCCGGCGGGAGCGGTGACGATCGAGGTCGCCGACGTCTCCGGTGCCCCGGTCGCGACCGTCGAGGCGCTCTCGACCCGGCCGCTGCCCGCCGGGCGGGCGGCGTCCGGCGCCCGGACGGCGACGTCGCTCCACCGGGTGGAGTGGCGGCCGCTCCGGCTCCCGCCCGCCCCGCATCCGGACCCCCGGGCGGAGGTCATCGAACCCCGCACCGGCGGCTCGGTCCGCGACGCCGTCGCGGCGGCGCTCGGGGACCTGCGGGACCGGCTCTCCGATGATCCCGGCGCGCCGCTGGTCGTCCTCACCCGCGGCGGCGCCGCGGTGCCGGGCGACGCGGGCGCCGCGATCGACCCGGCGGCCGCGGCGGTGGGCGGACTCGTGCGCTCGGCGCAGGCCGAGCACCCCGGACGGATCTTCCTCGTCGACGTCGAACCGGGCGTCCCCGCCGCCGACGCCGCCGCCCTCCTGCCCGGCGTGCTCGCCGCCGGGGAGCCGCACGTCGCCGTCCGCGCCGGCGCCGGCCTCGTCCCGCGCCTGGCCCGCTCACCGGGCGGCCCCGAGCCGGCCGGGACGGCGGCGCCGTTCGACCCGGCCGGCACCGTGCTGATCACCGGCGGGACCGGCGCGCTCGGGGCGGCCGTCGCGCGGCACCTGGTCACCGCCCACGGCGTCCGCGGGCTGCTCCTGCTCAGCCGTTCCGGACCCGCCGCCGACGGGGCCGCCGACCTGGCGGCCGAGTTGACCGGCCTGGGCGCCGCCGTCGAGACGGCCGCCTGCGACGCCGCCGACCGGGACGCGCTGGCCGCGGCGCTCGCCGCGATCCCCGCCGACCGCCCGCTGCGCGCGGTGATCCACACGGCGGGCGTGCTGGACGACGGGGTCGTCACCGCCCTCACGCCGGAGCGGCTGGACACCGTGCTGCGCCCGAAGGCGGACGCCGTCCTGAACCTGCACGAGCTGACCGCGGGCCTCGACCTGACCGCGTTCGTGTCGTTCTCCTCCGTCACGGGCGTGTTCGGCGGCGCCGGGCAAGCCGGGTACGCCGCCGCGAACGCGTTCCTGGACGCCTTCGCCGCCCGGCGGCGCGGCGCGGGCCTCCCGGCGGTGAGCATCGCCTGGGGACCGTGGGAGAGCGGCATGGCGACGGCGTCCGGCACGCCCGGCCGCACCCACGTGTCCCGTGGCGGGGCGACCCCGATGCCCCTGGACGAGGCCCTGGCGCACCTGGACGCCGCGCTCGGCGCCCCCGACCCGGCACCGATCGCGGTCCGGCTGGACACCGCCGCGCTGCGCGCCGCGCCCGTCCTGCCGCCGCTGTTCCACGAACTGTGCCCGCCCGCCCGTCCCGTCGCCGGATCGGCCACCGGAGCGCGGGGCGCGGACGGCCGCCCGTTCGCCGACCGGATGCGGGCGCTGCCCGGCGACCGGCGGGCGGAGGTCCTTCGCGACCTCGTCGCCGGCCATGTCGCGGCCGTCCTGCAGTACGGGACGGCCGCCGAGGTCGACACGTCCCTCGCCTTCCAGGACCTCGGCTTCGACTCGCTGACGGCGGTGGAACTGCGCAACGCGCTGGGCGCCGCCACCGGCCTGCGGCTCCCCGCCACCCTGGTCTTCGACCACCCCACCCCGGAGGCCCTGGGGCGGTTCCTGGACGCGGAGCTGACGGGCGCGGCGCCGCACACGTCCGCCGTCGCCCGAGTCGCGACGCGGACGTCCGCCGACGAGCCGATCGCGATCGTCGGCATGGCCTGCCGCTACCCGGGCGGAGTGGCCTCGCCCGAGGACCTGTGGCGGCTGCTCGACCGGGGCGGGGACGCGATCTCCGCGTTCCCCGCCGACCGCGGCTGGAACGTCGCGCGCCTGTTCGACCCGACCGGGCGGCGACCCGGCACCAGCTACGTCTGCGAGGGCGGGTTCCTGCACGACGCCGCCGACTTCGACCCCGGATTCTTCGGGATCGGCCCCCGGGAGGCGCTGCTGATCGACCCGCAGCAGCGGCTGCTGCTGGAGACGTGCTGGGAGGCGTTCGAGCGGGCGGGCATCGACCCCGGGACGCTCCGCGGCACCGACGCCGGCGTGTTCACCGGCCTCATGTACCACGACTACGTCGGCGCGAGCAGCACCGGCGCCATCGCCTCCGGCCGGATCTCCTACACGTTCGGGCTGGAGGGCCCGGCGGTGACGGTGGACACGGCGTGCTCGTCGTCGCTGGTGGCGCTGCACCTGGCGGCGCAGTCGCTGCGGGCCGGGGAATGCTCCCTGGCCGTCGCGGGCGGCGCCACGGTCATGGCGACGCCGGAGACGTTCGTGGAGTTCTCCCGGCAGCGGGGGCTGGCGCCGGACGGGCGGTGCAAGGCGTTCGCGTCGGGTGCCGATGGGACGGGCTGGTCGGAGGGTGTCGGGATGCTGGTGCTGGAGCGTCTGTCGGACGCGCGGCGCAACGGTCATCCGGTGCTGGCGGTGCTGCGTGGTTCGGCGGTGAACCAGGACGGCGCGTCCAACGGACTCACCGCACCCAACGGCCCCTCGCAGCAGCGAGTCCTCCGGCGCGCGCTCGCCGATGCCGGTCTGTCGCCGTCCGATGTGGACGTGGTGGAGGGGCATGGGACGGGCACGCGGTTGGGTGATCCGATCGAGGTGCAGGCGTTGCAGGCGGTGTACGGGGGTGATCGGGATCGTGCGTTGTTGCTGGGTTCGGTGAAGTCGAACCTGGGGCACACGCAGGCCGCCGCCGGTGTGGCCGGTGTGATCAAGATGGTGCTGGCGTTGCGGCGGGGTGTGGTTCCGAGGACGTTGCATGTGGATGAGCCGTCGGGTGAGGTGGATTGGTCGTCGGGGGCGGTTGAGCTGGTCACGGAGGATTGTGCGTGGCCGGAGACGGGGCGGGTGCGGCGTGCGGGCGTCTCGTCGTTCGGGATCAGTGGCACCAACGCGCATGTGGTCTTGGAGCAGGCGCTCGAACCCGACCGGCAGGCGGACGCGAGCCGACCGGCTCCCAAGGACGTGGCGTGGGTCGTCTCGGCGGACGAACCCGCCGCGCTGCGAGCCCAAGCCGCTCGCCTCGCCGCCTCCGTCGAGGAACGGCCCGAACTAGAACCGATCGATGTCGCACTGTCCCTGACCACCACCCGTGCGCGCTTCCGGCACCGGGCCGTAGTGACGGGCGCCGATCGGAACACCCTGCTCAATGGCCTGTACGCGATCTCCGAAGACGTTCCCCACCCTGCGGTGACCACGGGTACGGCGACGTCCGGCCGCCTGGGCGCGCTTTTCTCTGGTCAGGGTGCGCAGCGGGCGGGGATGGGTCGTGGGTTGTGTGAGGCGTTTCCGGTGTTCGCGGAGGCGTTCGAGGAAGTGTGCGGGTATTTCCCGGGGTTGCGTGAGGTGGTGTGGGAGCGGCCGGAGCTGGTGGATCGGACGGAGTATGCGCAGTGTGGTCTGTTCGCGTTCGAGGTGGCGTTGTTCCGGTTGGTCGAGTCGTGGGGTGTGGTCCCGGATTTTGTGGCGGGTCATTCGATCGGTGAGGTGACGGCCGCCCATGTGGTGGGGGTGTGGTCGCTGGAGGACGCGTGCCGGGTGGTGCGGGCACGCGCTTCGTTGATGGGGTCCCTCCCATCGGGTGGGGCGATGGTGGCGGTGCAGGCGTCGGAGGATGAACTCGATCTGCCGTCCGGGGTGGAGCTGGCGGCGGTGAATGGTCCTTCTTCGGTGGTGCTGTCGGGGGATGAGGACGCGGTGGCTCGGGTGGCGGCCGAGTGGAAGGACCGGGGTCGTAAGACGACGCGGTTGAAGGTGTCGCACGCGTTCCATTCGGCGCAGATGGAGCCGATGCTCGACGACTATGCCGAGGTTCTGGCCTCGGTCACCTTCCACCCGCCGACCATCCCGGTGGTGTCGACGGTGACGGGTGAGCAAGCAGACGGGATCCTGGCCGAGCCGGGGTATTGGCTGCGTAATGTGCGGGACACGGTCCGGTTCGCCGACGCCGTCCGGACGCTCGAAGGCGAAGGCGTCCGGACGTTCGTCGAGGTCGGACCGGACGGTCCGTTGGCCGGTGCGGCCGCCGAATGCCTGAGCGCCGACGCGACGGTGATCCCTCTCCAGCGGCGGGACCGTCCTGAGGAGCAGGCCCTGGCGGCGGGGCTCGGACGGGCCGAGGCCGTGGGCGTCGCGATCGGATGGGAACGCGTCCTCGCCGGGACGGGCGCCCGCCGGGTCGACCTGCCCACCTACGCGTTCCAGCGGCGCCGCTTCTGGCTCGACGCCGGGACGGCCGGTGTCGGCGGGCCCGCTGACCATCCGCTGCTGAGCACGCGCGTAGAACTCGCCGACTCGACGGGCGTCGTGTACGGCGGCCGGTTCTCCCTCGCCACCCACCCCTGGATGGCGGACCACCGGGTCGGCGGTGCGGCGATCCTGCCGGGAACGGCGTTCGTGGAGATGGCCGTCCACGCCGCAGACGGCGCCGGTCTCGGGCGGATCGCCGAGCTGACGATCGAGGCGCCGCTCGTTCTCCCGGAGACCGGCACGGTCGACGTCCAGTTCGAGGTCGGCTCGCCCTCCGATGACGGAGCGCGGGCCTTCACCGTCCATGCCCGGGCGGAGACCGGCGGGGCGGACGCGTGGACGAGGCTCGCGTCCGGGGCGCTGGCCGCCGCCTCCGGCGAGCCGGAGCCGCTGGAGGCGTGGCCGCCCCCGGGCGCGGAGCCGCTCGCGGTGGACGATCCGTACGGCCGGCTGGCCGAGGCCGGATTGGACTACGGCCCCGGATTCCGGGCGCTGCGCCGCGCATGGCGGCGCGGGGACGATCTGTTCGCCGAGGTCGGCGCGCCCGAGGAGATCGTGGCGGAGGCCGGGCGGTTCGGCGTTCATCCGGCCGTGCTCGACGCTGCGCTGCACGTGATCGCGGCGGGCGGGTTCGGGGACGGGCGCGCGCTGCTGCCGTTCGCCTGGTCCGGTGTGGAGATGCACGCCACCGGCGCCACCGACCTTCGCGTGCGGATACGGCCCTCGGGCGAGGACGCGGTGTCGGTGGATGTCGCCGACGCGGCCGGTGCGCCGGTGCTGTCCGTGGACGCCTTGACCTTGCGGCCCGTCCCGGACGCCGGGTTCGCGCAGGCGCGCCCGGCCGCCGCCTCGCTGTTCCGGGTCGGCTGGGAACCCGTCCGGGACACCGGAGACGCCGACGCCCCGGCGGAGCAGCTCCGGACGTTCGCGGTTCCGCCCCCGAGCGGGCCGCCGGCCGCAGACGCCGTCCGCGCCGAGGTCCGCCGTGTCCTGGAGGCATTGCGGGACGTGGCGGATGACCCGGCCGCCGGGAGGCTCGCCGTGGTCACGCGTGGGGCGGTGGACATCGAGGGCGGCGGGGCCGCCGACCCGGTGGGCGCCGCCGTGTGGGGCCTCGTGCGCTCCGCGCAGTCGGAGAACCCCGGCCGGATACTCCTCGTGGACGCCGGCCAGGACCCCGACCCCGACCCCGAGGCCGAGGCGCGCGCCGTGCGCACCGCCGTCACGGCGGGCGAACCCCAGCTCGCGGTGCGGTCCGGTCGGCTGTACGCGCCCCGCCTCGCCCCGGTCACCGTTCCGGTTCCGGACCCGGAACCGGTCTGGGATCCCGCGGGAACCGTGCTGATCACCGGTGGCACCGGGACGTTGGGACGGCTCGTCGCGCGGCACCTCGCCGCGCGGCACGGCGTCCGGCGGCTACTGCTGCTCGGGCGCCGGGGCGCGGACGCGCCGGGCATGGCGGAGCTGGTCGCCGAGCTCGCCGACCTCGGCGCGACCGCGACGGTCGCGGCCTGCGACGCGGCGGACCGGGACGCGCTCCGCCGCACGCTCGCGGAGATCGACCGCGACGCGCCGCTGGCGGGAGTCGTCCACGCCGCCGGAGTCCTCGACGACGCGACGATCGGATCCCTGACCGCGGAGCGGCTCGACGCGGTGCTGCGCCCGAAGGTGGACGCGGCGCTGAACCTGCACGAGCTGACCGCGGACCTCGATCTGCGGGCGTTCGTGCTGTTCTCCTCCGCCGCGGGCGTCCTCGGCACGCCCGGGCAGGGCAACTACGCGGCGGCGAACGCCTTCCTGGACGCGCTCGCCGCCCACCGCCGCGCCCGCGGCCTGCCCGGCCTCTCCCTGGCGTGGGGGGCCTGGGAGGGGGACGGGATGGCGGGGACGCTCGCGGGCGCCGACGCCCGCCGCGTCCGGCGGGTCGGCATCGTGCCGCTCACCCCCGAGCACGGGCTCGAACTCCTGGACGCGGCGACCGCGGCGGCGGCCGCGGGCGGCGACGCCGCGCTCGTCCCGATCGGGCTGGACCGGACGGTGGTGGGCGCCCTCGCGGACGAGGCGCCGGCGCTGCTGCGCGGTCTCGCCCCCGCGCCCGCGCGGCGCGCCGCGGCGGGGGAGGACGCCGGGTCGGCGCTGCGCAAGCGGCTGGCCGGGATGCCCGCCGACCGGCGCCCCGCCGAGCTGGTGGACCTCGTCCGCCGCACGGCCGCCGCCGTCCTCGGGCACGCCGACGCGGTCGCCGTCGACCCGGACCGGGCCTTCACCGAGCTGGGCTTCGACTCGCTCACCGGGGTGGAGTTCCGCAACCGGATCAACACCGCGACCGGGCTGCGGCTGCCCGCCACCGCCGTCTTCGACCATCCGAACCCCCGCGCGCTGGCCGGAATGCTGGGGGAGCGGCTCGCGGACGGCGGTGAACCCCCCGCCTCCCGGGAGGCGTCCCGCGAGGCGGAGGTGCGCGCGGCGCTCGGGACGATCCCGCTGGCCCGGCTCCGCGACGCGGGCCTCCTCGATCCCCTCCTGGAGCTCGCCGGGACCGGCGGACCCGGCCTGCCGGGCACCGCCGCCGGGCCCGGCGACGGTGCGCCCCCCGCCGCGTCGATCGACGAGATGGACGCCGACGCGCTCGTCGGCCTGGCATTGGACTACGGCGCGGACGGAACGGACCTCGAGTACCGGGAGACGGAAGGAGCGTCCTGATGCCGGGAGCGGACGGCAAGGTCGTCGAGGCGCTGCGGGCCTCGCTGAAAGAGAACGAGCGGCTCCGCGAACGGAACCGCGCGCTCACCGCGCGGATCCACGAGCCGGTCGCGATCGTCGGGATGGCGTGCCGCTACCCGGGCGGCGTCGGCTCGCCGGACGACCTGTGGCGCATGCTCGAAGCCGGGGCCGACGGGATCACCGAGTTCCCGGACGATCGCGGGTGGCGGACCGAGAGCGTCTACGACCCCGAACCGGGCCGCCCCGGCAGCACCTATACACGCCACGGCGGGTTCCTGGACGACGCGGGCGCGTTCGACGCGGGCTTCTTCGGGGTGTCCCCGCGCGACGCGCTGGCCACCGATCCGCAGCAGCGGCTGCTGCTCGAAGGCGCGTGGACGGCGCTCGAGTCCGCCCGGCTCGACCCCGGGAGCCTGCGCGGCAGCCCCACCGGAGTGTTCACCGGAGTGATGTACCACGACTATCCGGGCGCGCACGGCTCCGGAAGCCTGGTGTCCGGCCGCGTCGCGTACACGTTCGGGTTGGAGGGCCCGGCGGTGACGGTGGACACGGCGTGCTCGTCGTCGCTGGTGGCGCTGCATCTGGCGGTGCAGTCGCTGCGGCGCGGCGAGTGCTCGCTGGCGCTGGCCGGCGGCGTCACCGTCATGGCCACCCCGGCCACCTTCGTGGAGTTCAGCCGCCAGCGCGGCCTGTCGCCCGACGGCCGGTGCCGATCCTTCGCCGACGCCGCCGACGGCACCGGCTTCGCCGAGGGAATGGGCGTGCTGGTGCTGGAGCGTCTGTCGGACGCGCGGCGCAATGGTCATCGGGTGCTGGCGGTGGTGCGTGGTTCGGCGGTGAACCAGGACGGCGCGTCCAACGGCCTCACCGCCCCCAACGGCCCCGCACAGGAACGGGTGATCCGGCACGCGCTGGCGAACGCGCGCATCGCGGCGGACCAGGTGGACGTCGTGGAGGGACACGGGACGGGCACGCGGTTGGGCGACCCGATCGAGGTGCAGGCGTTGCAGGCCGTGTATGGGCGGGATCGGGATCGTGCGTTGCTGCTGGGCTCGGTGAAGTCGAACCTCGGTCACACGCAGGCGGCCGCCGGTGTGGCGGGCGTGATCAAGATGGTGCTGGCGATGCAGCGCGGAGTGGTTCCGCGAACCTTGCATGCGGACGAGCCGTCACGTGAGGTGGACTGGTCGTCGGGCGCCGTCCGTGTGGCGAGGGACGCCGAACCGTGGAAGCCGGGCGATCGTCCGCGCCGCGCCGGCGTCTCGTCGTTCGGGATCAGCGGCACGAACTCGCACGTCATCCTCGAAGAAGCCCCCGAAGAGAGCCCCGACGCGCCGCCGGACGCGCCGACGACGGGCGCGCCCGTCCCGTGGGTCGTGTCCGCCCGGAGCGAGGAGGCCCTGCGCGAGCGCCTCTCCCAGCTCGCGTCCATGCTGGACGGACCGCGCCCGCACACGCCGCACGACGTGGCGTTCTCCCTCGCGACCACCCGCGCCCGACTGGAGCATCGCGCGGTCGTGGTGGCCCGGGACGAGGACGGCTTCGCCGAGGCCCTGCGGACGCGCGCGGTCGCGGCTCCCCACGGCTCCGGTCGCCTGCGGCCGGGTCGTTCGGCGGTGGTGTTCTCCGGTCAGGGTGCGCAGCGGGCGGGGATGGGTCGTGGGTTGTGTGAGGCGTTTCCGGTGTTCGCGGAGGCGTTCGAGGAGGTGTGCGGGCATTTCCCGGGGTTGCGTGAGGTGGTGTGGGAGCGGCCGGAGGTGGTGGATCGGACCGAGCACGCCCAGTGTGGTCTGTTCGCGTTCGAGGTGGCGTTGTTCCGGTTGGTCGAGTCGTGGGGTGTGGTCCCGGATTTTGTGGCGGGTCATTCGATCGGTGAGGTGACGGCCGCCCATGTGGTGGGGGTGTGGTCGCTGGAGGACGCCTGCCGGGTGGTGCGGGCACGTGCTTCGTTGATGGGGTCCCTCCCATCGGGTGGGGCGATGGTGGCGGTGCAGGCGTCGGAGGACGAACTCGACCTGCCGTCCGGGGTGGAGCTGGCGGCGGTCAACGCTCCTTCTTCGGTGGTGCTGTCGGGGGGTGAGGACGCGGTGGCTCGGGTGGCGGCCGAGTGGAAGGACCGGGGCCGCAAGACCACCCCCTTGAAGGTGTCGCACGCGTTCCATTCGGCGCAGATGGAGCCGATGCTCGACGACTATGCCGAGGTTCTGGCCTCGGTCACCTTCCACCCGCCGACCATTCCGCTGGTGTCGACGGTGACGGGCGAGCGGGCCGATGAGGAGCTGGCCGAGCCGGGGTATTGGCTGCGTAATGTGCGTGAGACGGTCCGGTTCGCCGACGCCGTCCGGACGCTCGAAGGCGAAGGCGTCCGCACGTTCGTGGAGGTGGGGCCTTCGGCCGTGTTGTCGGCCACCGGGCCGCACTGCTTGTCCGAGGACGGCGACGCGGCGTTCGTCCCGCTCGCCCGCGGGGACAACCCCGAACCCGAGACGCTGCTGCGGGCGATCGGCGCCGCGTGGTGCCGGGGCGTCGCCGTGGACTGGGCGGGCATGTTCACCGGCGTTCCGGTGCGGCCGGTCGACCTTCCGACCTACCCCTTCCAGCGCCGCAGGTACTGGCTGGAGTCCCGGCCCGGGGAGGTCGCGGCGACGCCGCCTCCGGCCGCCGCCGAGCCGCCCGAGCCGCAGGCGGTGCCGCTCGGGCCGCCCGGGCCGGAGCGGGAACGCCGCGTCCGCGAGCTCGTGCCCGCGCTCACCGCGACGGTGCTGGGCCATCCGTCGCCGGACGACGTCGACCCGGACCGTGGCTTCTTCGAATCCGGATTCGACTCCGCCGCGGCGATGGAACTGCGCGCCGCGGTCAACGCCGCGACCGGGCTCGACCTGCCCGCGACGGCCGTGTTCGACCATTCCACGCCGCGCGCCCTCGTCCGGCACGTCCTCGACGAGCTCGCCGCCCGCCCGTCCGGCTCTGTGCCGGGGCCCGAGGCCGCCGCCGGGCCCGCCACGCCGGTCGCCGGGGGGCAGGAGGCGGACACGTTGAGCGCCCTGTTCCGCGAGGCGGTGCACGCGGGCCGGATGCAGGCGGGCTTCGACATGCTGGACGCCGTCGCCGCCGCCCGGCCGCAGTTCTCCTCGCTCGCCGACCTCGGCGACCCGCCCGGAGCCGTCCGGCTCGCCGACGGGCCGCGCCCCACCGCCCTGTACTGCGTGCCGTCCCCGATGGTGCTCGGCGGGGTCCAGCAGTACGCGCGGTTCGCCGCCGCCCTGCGCGGGGAGCGGCCCGTCTCGGCGCTGCGGGTGCTCGGCGTCGACCGGGACGACGCCGTCCCCGCGACCGTCGCCGCCGCCGTCGAGGTGTTCGCCGAGGCCGTCCGGCGGGACGCCGGCGACGGCCCGTACGCGCTGCTCGGGATGTCGTCCGGCGGGATCCTCGCGCACGCCGCGGCCGGGCTGCTCGAACGGCTCGGGCACGGGCCGAGCGCGGTCGTGCTGCTGGACACGTACGTCGTGTGGAACGAGGCCACCCGCGACGTCTGGAGTCACATGCTGTACGGGCTGCTGGAGCGTGAACCGGAGCTCGGCCCCTACAACAGCGCCCGGCTGTCGTCGATGGGCCGCTACGTCCGGTTGATCGGTGAGGCCGAACCGCGCCCGGTGGAGGCGCCCGTCCTGTTCGTCGGCGCGGAGGAGTCGATCGTCGCGGAGCACCGGCGGGAAGCGGCGGAGCGCGGCACCGGTGTGGACGGCGGTGCGGACTGGCGTGCGAGCTTCGCCGGCGCGCACACCTCGATCCGGGTGCCCGGCGACCACTTCACGATGATGGAGGCGCACGCGTCCTCGACGGCCGGGGCCGTCGAGGACTGGCTGCGGGACATGTGCGGATGACGGGCCCCGCCGGGCCGGCGGGACGGGCCGGTCAGCGTTCCTCCACCAGTTCCTCGACCGGTTCCGCCCGCTTCTCCCGCTCCGGAGCCTCGGCGCCGTCCGCCCCGGCGAGCCGCACGTGGCGCAGCAGGAACGCGGCGAGCACCGCGGTCACGACCATGATCGCGGCGCCCGCCGTCGCCGACGCCCGCATGCCCTCGGTGAACGCCTCCTGCGCGGTCGTGAGCAGCGGCCCGCCGATCGCCTCCGGCAGATGCCGGACGACCTCGGTGGCGCCGCCGAGCGTGTCGCGGGCGGCCTCGGCGGCCTCCGGCGGCAGCCCCGACGGCACCGCCGTGTCCATCCTCGCGTGGTAGATGGCCGCGCCGATGCTGCCGAGCAGCGCGACGCCGACCGCGCCGCCGAACTCCGAGCCGGTCTCCGACAGCGCCGACGCGGAACCCGCCCGCTCCGGCGGGGCCGCCGCCACGATCATGTCGACGGCGAGGGCGCCGACCGCGCCCGATCCGCCGATGATGCCGAGGAAGCCCGCGGCCAGTACGAGGGTGGGGCTGTCCACCCGGATCTGGGTCAGGACGGCGAAGCCGACCGCCATCAGCACCATCGCGCCCGCCACGATGTACCCGGGAGGGACCCGGCGGGCCAGCAGCGTGGCCGTCAGCACCGCCGCGCCCATGGCGGGGGCGACGAGCAGCGTCCACAGTGCGGCCGTCAGCGGGCTCATGCCCAGGACGAGCTGCATGTACTGGGTGCCGAAGTAGCCGAACCCGACGATCGCGAAGATGCTGAGGACGTTCGCGCTGATCGAGATGCTGAAGGCCCGCTTCCGGAACAGCGCCACGTCCAGCATCGGGTCGTCGAGGCGGTGCTGGCGGCGGACGAACAGCACGCCGGCGAGCAGGCCGAAGACGATGAACGCCGGCGGCCGCCACTGCAGGCCCTCCTCGGCGAGCGCCTTGATCCCGTAGACGACGGGCAGCACGGCGGCCAGGGACAGCAGCGCGCTCTGCAGGTCCAGGCGGCCCGCCCCCGGGTCGCGGTACTCCGGCAGCAGCAGCGGCGCCAGGATCAGCAGCAGGACCATGACGGGCACGTTGACCAGGAACACCGAGCCCCACCAGAAGCTCTCCAGCAGGACCCCGCCCAGCATCGGGCCGAGTCCGGCGCCGCCGGAGAACCCGGCGGTCCAGATGGCGATCGCGGTGCGGCGCTGCCGGGCGTCGTGGAACATGTTGCGGATCAGCGAGAGCGTGGAGGGGGCGAGCGCGGCCCCGGCCACCCCCAGCAGCGCACGGGCGAGGATCAGCATCTCCGCGCTCTGCGAGTAACCGGCCAGCACCGAGATCGCCCCGAAGGCGGCGGCGCCGATGAGCAGGACCCGGCGGCGGCCGATCCGGTCGCCCAGCGACCCCATCGTGATCATGAAGCCGGCGAGCATGAAGGCGTAGATGTCCATGATCCAGAGCTGCTGGGCGCTGCTCGGGCCCAGGTCGGCGCTCAGGTTGGGCAGCGCGAAGAACAACGCCGTCATGTCCATCGAGATGAGCAGCGTGGGCAGCACCAGCACCGCGAGTCCGATCCACTCGCGCCTGCCGGCTCGTGCGGCTGTGACGTCCATGGCGGCGATTATACGTTTGTCTTATAAGTTTGTATAGGACGCCCGTTTGATAGGGTCCGCGTGTGGGACACCGGGAAGATCTACTGGCCGGAGCGAAGCGCTGCCTGTACGAGCGCGGCTACGGCCGCACAACCGCCCGTGACATCGTGGCCGCGTCGGGGACCAACCTCGGCTCGATCGGCTACCACTTCGGGTCGAAGGACGCTCTGCTGACCGCCGCGATCATCGATTCCTTCGCCGAGTGGGGAGCGGAGCTCGACGCGGTGATGGGGTCGCTGACGACGGCCGCCGACGCCGACTCCGAGGCGGACTGGTTCGAGCGGTTCGAGCACGCCTGCACGCTGCTGATCGAGTCGTTCGACGGGCACCGCGCGCTGTGGGTGTCGGCCGTGGAGGCGTTCGCGCAGGCCGAGCACATCCCCGAGGTCCGCCGGCAGCTGTCGGCGAGCCTCGAGGAGACCCGCGAAGGGCTCGTCGAGGTGCTCGAACGGTTCGCCTCGCACGTCAGCTCGCGGACGGCGCGCACCAGCGCCTCGCTCCTGATCGCGCTGCTGCCGGGCTTGGCGCTGCAGTGGCTGCTCGATCCCGAGCGCGCCCCGACGGGCGAGGAGCTGGGGCACGCCCTCCGCGAGCTGCTGCACGGCCCGTCCGGCCCCTGACCGGCCCGTTCCGCCTCCCGAATTCCGCGGACGATTCCGCCCGCGGCCGGCTAGGGGTGCGCTAGGGGTTTCGCCCATATCGGCGGCTGCATAGGCTCGCGGCACTACGGGTCGCAATTTCGTTATCGGTGATTCTGGTGTGCGTGAGCCGTCACCGGACGAACTCCCGTCGACCAGGTCGAGTCTGTCGAATGGACGAACATGCGATTCTTGCCGGATTCAGCGGAACTGAACGCCGTCGTTCTCGGAATGGGATACGTCGGCTCGTGCGTCGCCGCCGCACTCGCCGACCGCGGGGTGCGCGTCACCGGAGTCGACGTCGACCCGGGCCTCGTCGCCGAACTGGCCGGGCGGTACTGCCGCTACAGCGAAGCGGGGCTGGCCGGCCTGCTGAACTCCGGGCTGGACGCCGGGACGCTGCGCGTCGGGACCGACTACGCCGCGGTGCGCGACGCCGACGTCGTCATCGTCGCCGTCGGCACCCCCATCCGCGACGCCGGTGAGCTGGACGACTCCCAGCTCGCCGGCGCCTGCCGGGAGCTGAGCCGGTGGCTGCGGCCCGGCCAGCTCCTCATCTTCAAGAGCACCGTGCCGCCCGGGCGGACCCGCGAGCTGGTCGTGCCGATCCTGGAAAGCGGCGGCCTGGCCTGCGGGACCGACTTCGGGCTGGCGTTCTGCCCGGAGCGGCTCTCGGAGGGCACCGCGCTGCGCGAGCTGGCCGAATTCCCGATCGTCGTCGGCGGCTGGGACGGCGACAGCGCGGCCGCGGCGGCCGCCTTCTGGCGCCGGACGATCGGGGTGCCGGTCATCCCCTGCGCCTCCCCGGAGGCGGCGGAACTCGTGAAACTCGCGGACAACTGGTGGATCGACCACAATATCGCTCTCGCCAACGAACTCGCGAAACTCTGCGGCGCCTTCGACGTCGACGTGCTCGACGTCATCGAGGCCGCCAACTCCATTCCCAAGGGAAACGGGAATGTGAACATTCTGCTGCCGGGCGTCGGCGTCGGCGGGTCGTGCCTCACCAAGGACCCGTGGATGACCTGGCGGGCGGCGCGCGCCCGCGGTGTCGAGCTGCGGACCATCCCGGTCGCCCGCGAGGTGAACGACGGGATGCCCGCGCACACCGCCGGGCTGATCCTGGACGGTCTCGCGGACCTCGGCCGCGCCCCGGACCGGGCGGTCGTCGCCATCATGGGACTGGCGTTCAAGAACGACACCGGCGACCTGCGCGCCACCCCGACCCGCGACGTCGTCGACAACCTGCGCGACGCGGGCGTCGACGTGCGGCTCTACGAACCGCTGTCCCGCCCGGAGGAACTGGAGCGGACCTTCGGGATGAAGGCCCGCGAGACGCTCGACGACGCGGTCGCCGACGCGGACTGCATCGCCGTGCTGGCCCGGCACCGGGAGTTCGACGCCGTCGACTTCGCCGCGCTGCGCCGCCTGGCCGCCGACCCCTGCCTGCTCTTCGACGGCCGCGCCCACTATCCGCGCGAGCGCGTCCGCGAACTCGAGGACGCCGGCTACGTCTACCGCGGCATCGGGCGGTGACGGGCATGGCGAAAGTGGTGGTGACCGGCGGGAACGGCTTCATCGGCGGCCATCTGGTGTCGCGGCTCGCCGCGCGCGGCGACGACGTGACGGTGTTCGACCCGGGCCCCGTCCCGCCGGACCTGGCCGTCCCCGGCGTCCGGTACGCGACGGGCGACATCCGCGACCCGGACGCGGTCGCCGCCGCGATCCCCCTCGACGTGGACGTCGTATACCACATGGCGGCCGTCGTCGGCGTCGACCGCTACCTGAGCACCCCCCTCGACGTCGTCGACATCAACGTCATCGGCACCCGGCACGTGCTCGACCGCGCCGGGCGGGCCGGGGCGAAGCTCGTGCTCGCCAGCAGCAGCGAGGTGTTCGGCCGGAACCCGGCCGTGCCGTGGTCGGAGACCGCGGACCGGGTGCTCGGCCCCACCGGCACCGACCGCTGGGTGTACTCGACGAGCAAGGCGATGGCCGAGCACCTGGTGTTCGGGTTCGCGGCGGCCCACGGGCTGCCGGTCACGGTCGTCCGGTACTTCAACGCCTACGGCCCCCGGCAGCGCCCCGCGTTCGTCGTCAGCCGGACGATCCACCGCGCGCTGCGCGGGCTGTCCCCGGTCGTGTACGACGACGGCGGCCAGACCCGCTGCTTCACCTACATCGAGGACCTCATCGACGCGACGGTCGCGGCGGCGAACGACCCGAAGGCGGACGGCGAGAGCTTCAACGTCGGCAGCTCCGTCGAGACGCCCGTCCGGAGCGTCGTCGAGCTGATCACCGAGCTGACCGGGGTGCCGCCGACCGTGGTGCCGGTCGACACCCGGGAACGGCTCGGCGACCGGTACCAGGACCTGACCCGCCGCGTCCCCGACACCGCGAAGGCCGCCGAGATCCTCGGCTGGGAGATCACCACCCCGCTGGAGGAAGGCGTCCGCCGCACCATCGACTGGGCGCGGGACAACCCGTGGTGGCTGGCCCTGCCCGACAGCGGCCTCTCGTGACTGGAGCACGGCATGTACGACGGTGAACTCGCCGACATCTACGACCTCGTCTACCGCGCGCGGGGCAAGGACCACGCCGCCGAGGCCGCCGACGTCGCGGCCCTGGTGCGGGAGCGGCGGCCCGGCGCGCGCAGCCTGCTCGACGTCGCATGCGGGACCGGGGCGCACCTGCGGCACTTCGCCGCGCTCTTCGACCGGGCCGAGGGGCTGGAACTGTCGGACGACATGATCGCCGTCGCCCGGCGGCGGCTGCCCGGCGTCCCCCTCGCGCGGGGCGACATGCGCGACTTCGACCTCGGCCGCACCTTCGACGCCGTCACCTGCATGTTCAGCTCCATCGGGCACATGGCCGACACCGCCGAGCTGGACCGCGCGGTGACGCGGATGGCGCGGCACCTGGAGCCCGGCGGGGTCCTGGTCATCGAGCCGTGGTGGTTCCCGGAGACCTTCCTGCCCGGCTACGTCGCCGCGGACGTCGCCCGCGACGACGACGGCCGCACCGTCGCGCGCGTCTCGCACTCGGTACGGGAGGGCACCGCCACCAGGATGGAGGTCCAGTACCTGGTGGCGGCGCCCCACGCGCCGATCCGGCACCTCACCGACACGCTGCACATCACCCTCTTCGAACGGGACGACTACACCGCGGCGCTGCGCCGGGCCGGCTGCGAACCTGCCTACGTGGAGGGCGGCCCGTCCGGGCGGGGACTGTTCGTCGGCGTCCGCGGCTGAACCGCGGCCCGCACCGCCGTGACCACCGCGTCCGCGGCCGCCTTGTCCAGGTGCGGGCCCATCGGCAGGCTCAGCACCTCCGCCGCGAGCCGCTCGGCGACCGGCAGGGACCCCGGGGGCCACCCGGCGGCCGCGTACGCGGCGGTGCGGTGCACCGGAACCGGGTAGTGGATCTGG
This sequence comes from Actinomadura sediminis, assembly GCF_042675525.1. Classification (NCBI taxonomy): domain Bacteria; kingdom Bacillati; phylum Actinomycetota; class Actinomycetes; order Streptosporangiales; family Thermomonosporaceae; genus Actinomadura; species Actinomadura sediminis. The sequence goes on along the minus strand of NZ_JBHTJA010000100.1, from coordinate 4,322 downwards.
GTGCCGATCCCCGCGTCGGCCAGCCGCCGCCGCAGCTCGTCCCGCCGCGGCGACCGGACGACGAACAGGTGCCACACCGGCTCCGCCCACGGCGCGACGACCGGGAGCGCCAGGCCGTCCAGCCCGTGCAGGTCCCGCAGGTAGCGGGCGGCGACCCCGGCGCGGCGGGCGTTCCACTCGTCGAGCCGGGCGAGCTTGACGCGCAGCACCGCCGCCTGCAGCTCGTCCAGCCGCGAGTTCCCCGCCACGATCTCGTGCCGGTACTTCACCCGCGACCCGTAGCTGCGCCGCAGCCGCATCCGCCCGGCGAGCGCCGCGTCCGACGTGACCACGGCGCCGCCGTCGCCGAGCGCGCCGAGGTTCTTGCCCGGGTAGAACGAGAACGCCGCGGCCAGCGACCCCGCCCCGATCCGGCGTCCGCGGTGGCGGGCGCCGTGCGCCTGCGCGGCGTCCTCCACCACGGCCAGCCCGTGCCGGGCGGCGATCGCCGTGATCGCGTCCAGGTCGGCCGGCTGCCCGTACAGGTGCACCGGGAGGATCGCGCGGGTCCGTGCGGTGATCGCCGCCTCGACGCCGGCGGGGTCGAGGTTGGCGGTGTCCTCCGCGGGCTCCACCGGGACGGGGCGCGCGCCCGCGGCGCTGACCGACCGCCACGACGCGAAGAACGTGTGCGACGGGACGATCACCTCGTCCCCCGGGCCGATCCCCAGCGCCAGCAGCGCGATCTCCAGCGCGTCCCCGCCGCTGCCGACGGCGACGCAGTGCTCCGCGCCGCAGTACGCGGCGAAGTCCTCCTCGAACGCCGCGACCTCGGGGCCCTCCAGGTACCGGCCGGACGCCAGCACCCGCCCCACCGCCGCGTCGATCTCCGCGCCCAGCTCCGCGTAGGCGGCGCGGAGATCGAGGAACGGGACGGCGGTCACGACGCGGCCCGGGCGTCGTGCAGGAAGGCGTCGTAGTCCCGGTAGTACTCGGCCTCGTCGTACGGCTCCGACACCAGCCACAGGCCGACCGTGCCGGGAGCGAAACCGACCATGTCCCGCCAGATCATCGGCCCGACGTACAGGCCCCGCCCCGGGTCGTCCAGGAGGAACCGGTCCCGCTCGAAGCCGTCGTCCACGATCACCTCGAAGGAGCCGTGCACGGCGATGATGAGCTGCCGCAGCCGGCGGTGGCCGTGCGCGCCGCGCCGGCGCCCGTCCGGGACGTCGCGGATGTGGTAGGCGCGCTTGATGTCGAAGTCGATCTCGCTGCCGCACTCCACGACGGTGAGGGTGCCGCGCGGGTCGGTGTACTCGGGCAGCTCGACGATGCGGCACGGGTCGGTCCGGCCGACCGCCCGGCCGCCCGGGGGAGAGGGGGAGGGGGCCGGGGAGGCCCCTGACGGCGCCGAGGAGGACAGGGCCGAGGAGGACAGGGCTGAGGAGGACATCGCCTTCCTTCGCGTCCGGCCGCCGGCACGGCCCCGCCCGGACCGTCCGTCCGGGCGATCCTTCTGGTCGGCCGCCTGGACGACGCGGCCCCACCGGCTCCGGCGGCGAGGATCATGACGTCCCCGACGCTAAGCCCGGCCCGGTACGGGGAGCACCCCTACGCGCCCCCTAACCACCGGGAATCCGTTCGCCGCCCATGGGAACGGGCCGCCGCGCCTGCTTACGCTCGTCCCGCGTTTTTCCGGTGTCCGTGTGCGAACAGGAGAACCCATGCCCACCGTGTTGATCATCGGGGGCGGTGTCGCGGGACCGGCGTCCGCGATGGCGCTGCAGAAAGCCGGCCTGGACCCGATCGTCTTCGAGGCGTACGACCGGACGGCGGATGGGATCGGCGCCAACCTCGTCCTCGCCGTCAACGGCCGGCACGCGCTCCACGAGCTGGAGATCAAGTCCGCCCTCGACCGCGGGTTCGACATCCCCCGCAACCAGTACTACATGGGCAACGGGCGGCGGCTGTCGCTCGTCCCGAACGGGAAGCTGCTGGACGACGGGACGGCGAGCCGCGCCATCAAGCGCGGGGACCTCTACGTCGCGCTGCGCGACGAGGCGATCGCGCGGGGCGTCCGGTTCGAGTTCGGGATGCGCATGGTCGACGCGGAGAACACCGGCGACGGGGTCGTCGCCCGGTTCTCCGACGGCACCGAGGTCAAGGGCGACCTGCTGATCGGCGCCGACGGCCTGCACTCCACCCTCCGCAAGATCATCGACCCGGACGGGCCGCCGCCCCGGTTCGGCCGTCTCCTCAACACCGGCGGCTACACCGACGAGGTGGACGTCCCCGGGGTGACCGGCACCGAGAACATGCTGCTCGGCAAGCGGTGCTTCTTCTCCTACGTGCACGACCCCGACGGGCAGGTGTGGTGGTACGCCGCGCCGTCCTGGCAGCAGGAGCAGTCCCGCGAGGAGCTGGCGCGGACGATGGGGCCGGACCGGTGGCGCGCCCACCTGGAGGAGCTGTTCGCGGACGACGACACGCCGGCCCTCGACATCATCCGGGCCACCAAGGACATCTGGGCGCCCTGGCCCATCCAGGACCTGCCGAAGGTGCCGCACTGGCGCTCCGGCCGCATGCTGATCATCGGCGACGCCGCGCACGCCGTGTCGCCCGCCGCCGGGCAGGGCGCCTCGATGGCCATCGAGGACTCGGTCGTGCTCGGCCAGTGCCTCCGCGACATCCCGGACGTCCCGGCGGCGCTCGCCCGCTTCGAGGAGCTGCGCCGCCCGCGGGTCGAGCGGGTCGTCGCGTTCGGCAAGCGGGCCGGCGACCTGATGATCGTGCCGAACCAGTTGCGCCGCCGCGTCCGCGACATGGTGCTGCCGATCCTGTTCCGGCGCATCGCGCTCAACGAGGCGGCGTCACTGAGCTGGGTGTACGACCACCGGCTGAACTGGGACGAGACGGTCTCGCCGAGCGCCGCGGCCGCCTGATGGACGCGCGGCGCGACGAGCCGGTCGCGATCGTCGGGGCGGCCGCCCGGTTGCCCGGCGCGGACGGGCCGGACGAGTTCTGGCGGTTGCTGAGCACCGGCACCGACGCGGTCACCGGCGTGCCCGCGGACCGGCGGGACGCCGTGCCCGCCGGGCCCGGGGCGCCGCGGCGCGGCGGTTTCCTGACCGACGTCGCCGGTTTCGACGCCGCGTTCTTCGGCGTCTCGCCGCGCGAGGCCGCCGTCATGGACCCGCAGCAGCGCCTGGCGCTGGAGCTGGGGTGGGAGGCCCTCGAGCACGCCAGGATCGCCCCCGACCGGCTCGCGGGCGCCCGCACCGGGGTGTTCGTCGGCGCCATCTGGGACGACTACGCGACGCTCGCGCACCGCCGGGGCATCCGGGCGATCACCCCGCACACGCTGACCGGGCTGCACCGCAGCGCCATCGCCAACCGCCTGTCCCACCTGCTGGGCCTGGCCGGGCCGAGCATGGCCGTCGACACCGGCCAGTCGTCGTCGCTGGTGGCGGTGCACCTGGCCTGCGAGAGCCTGCGCCGCGGCGAGACGACGCTCGCGCTCGCCGGGGGCGTCAACCTCACCCTCGCCCCGGAGAGCACCGCGGGCGCCGCGGCGTTCGGCGCCCTGTCGCCGGACGGCCGCTGCTTCGTGTTCGACGCCCGGGCCAACGGCTACGTCCGCGGGGAGGGCGGCGGCCTGGTCGTGCTGAAGCGCCTCGCGGACGCGGTCGCCGACGGCGACCGGGTCCTGGCCGTGATCCGCGGCGGCGCCGTCGGCAACGGCACCGGCGACGCCCTCACCGTCCCGGACCGCGCCGCGCAGGAGGCCGTCCTGCGGGCCGCGTACGAGCACGCCGGGGCGGACCCCGCGCGGGTCGGATACGTCGAGCTGCACGGCACCGGCACGCCCGTCGGCGACCCGGTCGAGGCCGCCGCGCTCGGCGCGGTGCTCGGCGCCGCCCGGCCGCCCGGCCGCCCGCTGCTCGTCGGGTCCGCGAAGACGAACGTCGGGCACCTCGAAGGGGCCGCGGGCATCGTCGGGCTGCTCAAGGCGGCGCTGAGCGTCCACCACCGCAGCGTCCCGGCGAGCCTGAACTTCGCGACCCCCCACCCCGCGATCCCGCTGGAGTCGCTGAACCTGCGCGTGCCGACCGAGGCGGTGCCCTGGCCGGACGGCGCGCCGCTCGCGGGGGTGAGCTCGTTCGGCATGGGCGGCGCGAACTGTCACCTGGTGCTCTCCGCGCCCGAGCCGGCGGCCGCGCCCGCCGCCACCCCGTCGGCCCTCGGGCCGGGCGCGTCGACGCCCGCCGTCTGGCTGGTCTCCGGCATCGACCGGGCGGGCGTCCGCGCCCAGGCGGGGCGGCTGCACGCCCGGCTCGCCGGCG